>CAJTLA010000026.1 GCA_910576985.1 uncultured Bacilli bacterium | reverse complement strand
ACGACCTTTGGGTTATGAGCCCAACGAGCTACCAGGCTGCTCCACTCCGCGATATTATATAAAATTTTATCCAAAAAACTATATGGCGGAGAAAGAGGGATTCGAACCCCCGCGCCGTTTCCGACCTCCCGGTTTTCAAGACCGGTCCCTTCAACCAGACTTGGGTATTTCTCCATAAAATTTGGTTTTATCAGATAACGAAATGATTATATCATAATATTTTCAAAAAAGTCAACCTTTTTTTATAAATTTATCTTCATAATCCTATAAAAAGATAAACTTTTTCAATAACAATGCAATACAAATCATTTTCTCATTATCCTACTTCATTATATGCAAAAGCAACAATTGTGCTCTTTATTTAATCAATAAAATTTGTTTTTTGCAAAAAAAGATTGCTCCCTTAAATTACAGGTTGCAATCCTTTCACAAAAAACAAATATAAATTTTTCTATTTTAACACAGGATGACCATTCTTCTTAATCTCATCAAAATTCCAAATGGTATCATCAAATTGCAATGTATCTCGGTAAAATTCATTAGTATGAATTTGTTCCTCCGTTGCTTCTTTTATTTTACTTGATGTTTCATCCGTAATACTACTAAATCCATGACTATCAGCATATTCATAAACATTTTCCACAGAAGTTAAAATCTTCGCTGCTTCTGCTCCTATTACTTTATATGGGATTTTTTCTTGACCATCAGCATTTGTAAATCCTTCCATATTTCCTAAAGCAATAGAATTTTTAATCATTGGATTATCATAAACATTACCTACAATTCCACCATTACGCTCACTTTCAGCAACATTTGTATACGTATTCCCTGTTTTATGAATATTTACAATTGAAATCACATTACTAATTGTACCACCTTTTTGCAAAGCTCCTACAATTCCACCATTCTCTGTGGTAGTAATTTCAAGCATTCCTTCAACAAATACATTCTTAATAGTACCGCCATATTTTCTACCTACAAATGTAGAAACATAAACGCCACTTCCCTTAACACTTGCATTTTTCACAGAAATATTTTCAAACGTGGAATTTGCATTGTCAAATGAAGAAACAACAGCAATCCTATGTCTTCCTTCTAAAGTAACATTTTCAAATTTCAAACTCCTTAAAGTAGCTCCATTTGTAAGTTTCGCAAAAGCACTAATATCATCACTAGAAGTACTACCAATATTTGTGAAATCTTTAATGTTTAGCTTTTCTACTGTTCCTGTAATCGTACTAAACAATGATAAATTATTCAAATTTGAAACTGTATGACCTTTACCATCTAATTTTCCAGTAAATGGTACAGTGATAACAGATCCATTTCCTGTATAGCTTGCAAAATCCAAATCAACTTCTAAAACATAAATTCCTCCTGGATTTTCATTGATTTTTACAAAATCATCGATGCTCGTTATTTTATTTTTCAACGTTTCCACTGCAATACCAGAACTGATACTAGTTGCAACAGTTCCTCCAATTAAACTGATATCATTTCGTCCACCAAAGTTTAATTGCAATCCTTTTGCTTTGACATTTTCTAATACACTATATTCTGTTCTCACAGATAATGCACCTACATTTGCTATTGTTATTGGAATATTAGTATTCTCAAAAGTAAGATCCTTTACATATCCATATCTTATTTTTTGAAATATTGGAATAGTATTACCAATTATTTTATGGCCATTTCCATCTAATTTCCCCATAAAAGTTTGAGTAACATTTCTTGTCATTCCACTAAAATCAATATCATTATCTAAAATATAATAACCATAAGGTTTTTCATTGATTTTTTCCACTAATTCTTTTGCAGTTTTAATATGTGTTACTTTAATCGTTGTTCCCAGTGGATCATCAATAAAATCATTAGTTACTCTTTTCAAATAATGATAATACACCTTTCTAAGATTAGTAGCACTGGTAATATTTCGATTACCATTATTTGCATCATTAGTTAAAGCAGACGTAAATTGCTCAATCATTAAATCAACATTCACATATTTATTATCCAACTTACTTTCAATTTCAGCATAACGACTCATTCTATACTCTTTCCAATTCATCGCAGTTCCTGTTTTTTCCAATGTTATTTTTTGAATAGCATCCAAATCATTTTTACTTCTACTACTACCATATGTAACATAAGCGTTAACGCCACCATATCCTAACATTTCAAATAGATTTTTCTTACTTGTAAAAGCATCCGAAGAACCACCATCATTATGTCCCATATACCAACGTGTAACCCAAATTGACTCATAACCATAATCATTTCCACCAATACTGTTGATTGGTACCAAACCTCTCACACTTACTCCCCACGCATTATTTGGTCTTAAAATAATATGATTATCCCATAAAGACTCAAGAGTTGTTAAATTCATACTCTCAGCTTGCTCTTCCGTAATTGTTCTCCATGTGCTCCAACCTCCAGACTGAGCCATTCTAGTTGCAATTTTTGACTGCTGCTCAGGAGTCAATTTTATAAACGCTTTGGCAGAAACATAATCTAATAATTCTAAAGCATCCATTTGACCTTTATAATAATTTTCCAATTTTTCTTTTGTATTAATTCGTTCTGGTGTCAAATTTTGAGTCGACATACTTTCTTTCCCCAATGTAAATGCAAGATTAAAGTAATATGGACCAACATCATAACCATCCAAATTATTATTACTCCAATTTTCACGCTGCTCAACATTCCCTTGCGTATACACCTCAAGAGGTAACCTTACACCCCTTCTAAACATCATAATCTTATCTGCAAGAGCATGTTGATATTCATGTGTCCACGTATCATAATTAGTTAATCCTGCTGTCGCAATAAACCATAAAAATCCTGCTGTATTTCCTACTCCTGCAGCTGATCCATATTGCCATGCGCCCACTGCCTCATTAAAGTTTTTATGAAATGGTTCCGTCGTTGTTCCAGTTCTATTTATTGTTGTAATAGGAGAGGTTCCAATTGGAATATTCGTACCAGGAAAATAACTAGTTTTATATCCTGTAATTGTTTTTACTGTATCATATACCATAATCGTAAAATTATTCCAACTTTCTACATGAAATGTTCCCGCTAATGTTTCAAATTGCCTTTTGACCAATTTTGAATGATTATTTACTATATTTTTAACCGTATTTTGTCCTGAAACCGTTGTTGGATCATCTATATAAACTCTTTGTGCACCTACTTGAAATTGGGCAGGACCAGATATAATATAGCCAGCATGTTTCGGCAATGTTGACAATGGAAGAATAAAATTTTGAAAACCTTTTATTCTATCCCATGCACGATATTTTACCTCTGGATGAGATTCTACTGGTATTTCAGATAAAATTCCTATGGTCGCAAAATATTCAGTAAACCAATCATTAATATTTTGATAACCACCAATATTAGCAATAATATTATCTAAGAATAATCCTAAATTCGCACTATCAGTATATTTTCGAATACTGTTTACATAGAAAGTGTTCGTAACATTAGTTCCCAAATTCCCAGTTAATACTTCTTCCGTTAAATTATCTATAGTCATAGAATCTTTATACATTTTTCCCTCAAATAGAAGAATATCCGAAATCTTTGAACCACCAATTTCAAATTGATACCATCTATGATAATAATTATAAGCATACAAAATTTTATCTAGTCTACCACTATCGATAAGTTCTTGTTTTATTTTCTGATTTAAAATTTCACTATCCATAGTTAAAACACTATTTCCATCATTTTGCAATAATTGTAGTGCGATAACCTCCGCAAGAGGCTTCATTACTTCATTATAATGATCCCTATAAAGCCGACTATCCGCTGCGGCTGTAAGTGGATCAAGAGTAACCGCATAATTCATGTTGCTAATATAATCTGTAACCATTTGCACAATAGAAGCAGTTTCTTTGATAACATAATTATGATAAGCATACTCTAAATCCAATCCCTCTAAAGTATAAATTGAAATATCTCGCTTCAATTCCTTAAATGTAACATGATACTCTTGCACTGAAAAATCCTCAAATACTACTTTTACACTTGTAATACGATCTTGATTTTGAGAAGTTAAATATGTAACCATTTTTCCATTACTATAAGGAATAACATGTTTAATAATTTTTGTATTTAACAAGTGATCATTCGCTACTTTTAAACCATCTTCAATTAAATATTTAGCATCATAATAAGGCATTAATTTATGGATATTATGATATAAAATATCTTTTGCTTCTGTATACCCATTAATCTTTTTTACACGACTAAAATCTGGAATATAAAGTTTGCTATTCGTTGGTTTTTCTACCTCAACCATATCATTTGTTTCTTTTGAAGAATTTAAAATTGGCGGATGATCATAAGAAACATTAGATAAATCCCAAATACTGTCATCAAACTGAGCTTCTTCTTGAAAGAATTTTGTAGTAAGCTCTTCTTTTTCTACTTGTTTTACTCTATTGCCTGATGCATTTGAAGTTAATCCTGAATTTGCTAATTCATAATTATTTGTAATATCTGAATTAGACTCCAATCCATAGATGCTATAAAAATTTCTTCCAGTCGATAAACTAACATTATTCTTTAAAACTGTGCCAGAAATAGAAATAGCACCTACAATATCTCCATTTAATCTATGACTAACATTGTTTTCATATTTTACCTTACTAATACAATTTTCAATTGCAACTGGAACGCTTCCATATGCATGACCAAGAATTCCACCCATTCCATTTCCATCTTTATTTTGTGTTGAATGGAATTCTCCTTCAACATAACAATTTTTAATACTTCCGCCATCCATTTGTCCAACAATCGCTGAAATTCTTATATGACCTGATGTCGTAATATTAAAATTCACTACACTACATTGTTCAATATTACTAGAATTTGCCGTTCCAACTAATCCAGCAGTCTGACTCGCACCAGAAAAAAGTGCTAAATCATGAACATGTACATTACGAATAGTAGAATTTGTTGCCACATTAGCAATTGTCCCTTTACTATTAGGTCCTGACAATTTTGAACTTTCCAAAACTAAATTTTCAACAGTAGCTGAATCAATAGTGTCAAATAAAGGTTTGGATAAATTATAAATTTTATATCCATTTCCATTTAATGTCCCCATAAATGATGAAGAAATTAACGTATTAGAATTCTTTGTAATAATAGAAGCATCATAATCACGTGTCAAATTGAATGTTCCTGTTGGATTTGCTTCCATTTCACGAATTAATGCTTCTAATGTAACATTTTCTGCTACTCCATTGTTCATGGTTCCGTAAACAATTTCTAATTTATCTTGCTTACTATCCTTTGCATATTGTACAACATTATCATAATCTAAAGTTAATTTTAACTGATTATCTTCTATTCTATAATCTGTTATTTTTGTATAAAAAGTAGGCATTTGCTTCATATATACTTTAGCAATATATCCACTTAAATTCGTAAGATCACTTTCTCTTAATTCTTTGACTTCTACAACACCATCATCTGTCTGCTGATAGATAGAGGTACGAATAATGTCTTTCATTTCAAATTTACGAGCACCTAATGTAATATCAGCTTCTAAAAGAACAATATTTTTATATTCATTCGCATCTCCTTCTAATACATTCATATCTAAATCATAATCTGCTATTACTTTTACAACATAATTTTGATCTTCTTCTGGTTGAAAAATAATTGTATTTTCACCTTTTTCTATAGATTGCTCTTTTACAATATTTCCATTCTTAGTGATCATAACTTTTCCACCTGTTATAGTTTGTTCTTCATCCATCACTTTAAATGAAGCGGATATGGTAGCATCCATATTTTCTTTATAACCAAATTGTTCTACAGTTGGTTTATCTTTTAAAATGGTAACCTTAAATTCATTATTTTCAGTAATCATAATTTCTTTGGAATTATTGAGTGTAATTTTTTCAATTTTACCAGTTTTCACCCCAGAAGTCCTATGACTATTTATCGTTAAATGATAAGTATCATCTTTCTTTGTGACAGGATATTCAACACCATTAATCACTACTTTGATTGGTTCAAAAGCAGTTTTATTTGTACTTTCAAAACGAACATTGATTGGTTCCGATTTTTCAAAATATCTTGTTTCTCCTTGAGCATTATATGTTTTTATATTGTCTAAATTTAACTCATAATCTGTAATCAATTCAATCTCTTTTGTAGAAAGTACTTCATCAAATACTCGATTATCTTCTTCTGGCATTCCAGATAAAGAATTACTATCTAAATCATAAGTTGAAATTATATTTAAAAGATATTTCTTAGAAGGCTCTACTTGAAAAATCAATTCATTATAACCTTTTGTAATAACCTTTTCTATCGAATTACCATTTCCAGATAGTATTGCCTTACCATTAAGAAAACTATTCTCATTATCTTTTACATAAAAACGTAAAATTACTTCTTTTGAACTTAAATTATCAATTTGAGAAAAATCAATAACTTCAGGTTTTTCTTTTAGTATATCGATATTTATACGCTCATCTGTCGTTGCAACAGCACCATTACTATAAGTAAATCTGGTGACTTCTAATGGATAAATTCCACTCGTCATACCAACATTAAACGACGCTTCATAATTTCCATTATCTAATTTGACAGCAATACAATCCATATTATTAATTAAAATTCTTGTAATATCTTCTACTTTATTACTTTCTACATCAAAAGTTAATTTTAAAACTCCACCTTTTTCAACATAATGACTACTTGGAGTAATATTTTTAACTTTGATTCTTGGATCAGCCTCTACAATTACTTTCTTAGCAAGTTCATCGACAACAGCATCCGCTTTATTTTCTGTAACATTATAACTCATAGATATATTAATCTTGTATTGTGTTGTCATACGAGTAGAGAAAAATTTATTCACGATGCCATCAGCATCTATTTCATCCCTAGCAATCTCAAGATGGTCTATCTCTTGATCATTTGCATCCAATACTTGAACCTTGAAATTTGTAACAGCCTTATCTAAATCATCCAAATGAAACATAACTCTTAATTGACTTGTTTCCGTAAATTCCATAGTCGTCAAATCTACAATACTTGGTTTTCTTTTATTGACTTGAATCGTAATCGAATTATTTTGAGTTAATTCAAATTTTTTCCCATTAGAAAGAACAATTTCATCTATCATAATTGTTTGACTTCCCAAATCAGTTAATGCATCCAATGTAACAGCAAACTGATTATTTTCTTCTACTACTTCATATTCTTTTCCATTTACTTTAATTGTTTTAGGAACATGCCTTGTTGAATTGGTGCTTTCAAATACAAGTTTTACTTGATCTCCTTTACTAAAGATAGTGGTTTCCGTTCCATTTTTATACGATTTTACATTCGAAAAAGTAAAATTATAGTCAATCAATAATTGTAATTGTTTTTCATATGACTGAACCCCTTTATGTCCTGAAGTATCTGAATCATTACTTAAATTATAATTCAAAAGAATGTTAGCCAAATATTCTTTCTTCTCTTCTACTGAAATTTCAATACGATTTTTACCTACTACCACTTTTTCTTGAGTAACAAGACTTTGATTTTCATCATAAATATCTAAATGAGCTAAATCAATACTATTGTCACTATCTTTTACATCAAACAACAAAACTAATTTTGAATCATCCTTATTTTCTTCCACTCGATAATTCTCAATAATTGGTATATCCTTTAAAACATCCAGTTTAAATGAATAATCCATAGTCACTGTTTTTCCATTATCCAACAAAGCTTCTGAAATAAGATATTTTTCCATTTTTGCGTCAGATCCAACCTTCAATTTAATGGTATAAAGAAAAGTATTTGGATCCTTTACCACTTCATATTCTATATCATTTATGGTTAATTTTTCAATGCTGGCACCATAACTTACAGAAGCATCAAACGTTATTACTACTTCTTGATTTTTATTTGGAGAAGCATTATCTGGTCCAAAACTTGCGATTTCTACGTCATATTCCAAAGTTTTTTCAATTTTTTGAACTAGAATAGTTAAATCAGTAATCGTAATTTTTCCATCAGAATTCATATCTGCATTTTCTAATACATCATCTTCTAATGATTTCAAATGGATCAAATGAAGCTCTAATAAACTCACATCAGAATAATTAATTTTAGAATCCCCATTTAACTCCCCTTTTTGTGCAAAATTATACGCAAAAGCACAAACAGTTCCTACAAATTCTGTAATAATAATCCCAAGAAATATCAAAGACAAATGCATGATACGATTTTTATTTTTTGATTTATGCCTTATATACAAAATAATTAATAGGATTAACTGTAATAAAATAAAAAGGAACAAACCAATATATTTACTAGTCGTCTTTTTAACCTTTACAGGTTCATCAGTTTCATTCGGCTTTTGCTCAGGAGAAACCGTTGGCCTATTAGCATCATCTGGCGTTTCACTTTGATCATCATCAATAACATCTTTATTATCATTCTGATCATCACTAGAATTTTCTGTAATATCCACCTCTACCTTATTTCCCAATAAAACATCTAAAGGATTAGAAGTATTTATAGTAATTCCACCTTGATTTGGCTTATTAGGTTGTACTGGTTTATTTGGTTCTGTTGGAATTTCTTGCTGTTCTTTTACAACATTCAAAACCACAGTTGCATCATTTAAAAAAATATCTTTTTTCCCTTCAGATGTTGATATATCTTTTATTTTTACAGTAGTTTTTGTTGGACCAATATTAGATTTCGCTTTTAATGTAATTTTAACTACTGCTCCACCGATTCTTGTTCCCGTTTTTCAAATTGCTACAAATTCTCCTGTTTTAGGATTAAACTTTAAACTTTCCCAATTATTTTGGCACACAAAATCACTTTGAACAATTCCTTCAAAGATATTTTTATCATACTCTAAAGTCCCTTTGTATGCATTAATTCCTTTTTTCACTTCTTTAAAATTATCAAATGAAAAAGTTACCTCCACCGTCTCATCAGATTTAAATTCTAAACGATTGGTTGATAATTTCGCATCCATATTAGAATTTGCTAGTACAGGTTGTACAGCTAAAAAATTTAGTATTAAAAACATAACCATTCCAATAATTTTCTTTTTCATAAAACTACTCCTTAAAATTGCTCTAATACTCAATGAATATTTTAACATTTTTTTTAAAATATATACTATAAAATATGCAAACAAAACAAATGTGTGACAATTGATATATAGTATTATCAAACTTTCAAACATGATATCCTATAGTATTGTATATAAATTATATCATGTATACTTTAAGATGTGAACTGATGGAAGAAATATTCATTAGTTTATGATAAAATATTTTTTATTCCTTTTATAAAGGAAATAAAAATTTACGTTTGAGTTTGGGCAGATTATATCAGGGGTCTTTGAATCCATATAAACTGCATGATGAGATAATGATAAGAACTAAGAGGCAAACTATGAAAGGAAGTATTATATGAAGTATGTTTTAGTATTGGATGTTGCGAAAGGTAAAAGTATGTTTATGTTATCTTCTAATGCTGGTGAAATACTAATTGATCCAACTGAATATCAACACAACAAGCATGATTTTGAATTAATTAACTCTAAAATCAATTCTTTAAACAGCAAGGATAACCTAACTATAGTTATGGAAGTAACTAGTATTTATCACAAAGCTCCTGAAAGATTTTTTAAAGAGCATAATTATCATACGATTGTCTTTAATCCACTAATTGGAAAAGAAATTACCAATACAATCAGAAAAACAAAAACTGATAAACAAGATTGTTTCAAAATGACAGATTTATTTTTTAAAGGAAATATTCCAGATAGAAATTATACAGAAGAGGAAATCTATACAAAATTAAATGAATTATCTAGACAATATCATCATTTAGAGGAAGGATTAACGAGACATAAGAACCGCTACAAAGAGTTACTACATTTATGTTTTCCTGAATTTGATTTATGTTTTAAAGATGGCAAGATTTATGAATTAACTGCTTTAAATTTTATTAAAGAATTTCCTCATGCTTATATTATAAAAAACAAAAGAATTGATGCTCTTGCTTATAATATGGAAAATACCAATAAAAGACATATTAATTATTACAAACGAAAAGCGAATACTATCAAAGAATATGCTAATAACTCTTACCCAGGAGTAAATGAAAGTTCTATGGCTGTTGAAAATTTAAAACAACTTGTTAAAATCATTCTTGAACTAACGAAACAAAGAGATTCTATTAGATCTAAAATGATTGAATTAGCCAAACTTACTAAAAATTTTGAACATGTTGTTTCTATATTTGGAATTGGAGAGCTATCTGCTGCTTTGATTATAGCTGAATTAAAAGACATTACTAGATTTAATAATATTAAACAAATTAATGCTAGCTGTGGTTTAGATCCAACGATTATTCAATCTGGAAAAAGTATTAACTATCATGGTCCTATTTCTAAAAGAGGAAATCGGTATGCTAGAAAAATCTTATTTAATTGTAGTCGAAACCTCATTACTTTATCTGCAAAACATGATAAAGAAAATCCAATGTATGTTTATTATCAAAAGAAAAAACAGGAAGGTAAACATTTCTACACTTGCTTAACTGCCTGTTCTACTAAACTAATTCGAATTATTTATGCTTTATGCATGAATAATTCATACCAACAAAATTAGTTTATCATTTTACTAAATTTTTATCAACTATTCTACACCAAAATTTTAAAAAAATAGATACTTTTGGTGTTTTAAGCAGTAGAATAATATTCATTTTCTATTAAATTTTCAACTTTTTTAAGAAATTTATAAAAAAGGCTTGTCAAAGCTTAGAAAATCAAAATTTAAATATATAGTCACTATCATTTTTTATAATTTGAAATTTTTTGACTTTTTATTCACAACAAACACAATAAATTAATATTAATAAATATTCTTCTATCAAAACAGTTTAATAATATCAAAAATCTCAAAGATAAATTTTAGAATCATAATGAAACAAAAAAATACCCTACCCCGTTATATGAAAAAAAATATCTATAATAAAAAACGAACCAAATTAAGTTTGTATGATACACTTATGGTACCCAAAGAGAGGACATTCAACAACTTTTTAAACTCTGAATATAAATATAATATTCATAGAGAAACTTATAATTATTTTTGATATATTTTATGTCTTTTTCTATGATACTAATTAATATATTATTAGCATCATAATGATCTTGATTCTTTAGTAATGAAATTTTTTGATAATCTATAGATTTATTTGAATAAGTGTGCATATTCCAATATTCCATTTTTTTATCTTTTAAGTCACTATCAGTAGGATATAATAATTTTAAAAAACTTTCATAGTATGTCTTCTTCACTTCATCTATATCATTATAATCAAAGTCAATATTCTCCTTTAAATCTAAAACTGGAAAAATACTATTATCTAAAATTTCTTTCATTTTTACATATGCCTTTAAACGTTTTTCTTTAGAGGCTAAAGATTTTTTCACCATATTTTTTGGAATACTTTTAATACAAAAAGGTATTTTCATATAAATTGCTGTCCCAAACCAATACTTAAATTTACCAGTACTGATTTTTCCAGTTAGCCATTTTAACCAGACATCCATAATAGTTATAATCCCTTTTTCACCTTCAACGAAGAATACTTTAGGTGTCTTTTCAACATATAAAGCATTTTCTCCAATTCTTGGTTCCAATCCATTTTTTAGAATAGTATCTAAATTATGTTTATTTGTATAATGAAAAAAAGAATGTTCTAAATCAATTTGTGAAATATCTTTAACAACTAAATCTTTCTCCATAATTAATTTTCCCCCAAAATAATTCACACGTTCACTGATTCAGTCAATATGCAAGTGTATTTTACTAAATTGACATCTACAATTTAGTTTATATAAATATTCTATCATATATCTAAACAATATTAAAACTCGAAACATAAAAGTTCGAGTTTTCTATCAATCTGGTGCCTAAGGCCGGACTTGAACCGGCACGAGATTTGACTCTCGCAGGATTTTAAGTCCTGTGCGTCTACCAATTTCGCCACTCAGGCATTTCTTTTATAAAACAATATTATTATATCATAAATCATTTCTTTTTCAATACTTTTTTAACAATTTTTCAAAAATATTATTTCTTCTAAACGTTTAAAACAGAAATACACCTAAATAATCAAAAGAAAAAATGATCAAATTAAGATTATTTATGCCTATCATTTGGATGATTAATATACCACAATAGCATAATTCCAAAATTTACAATCGATAATCCAATAAATAAAAAAGAACAGTCTCCCCACAACAAAATTCCTATTAATAATAATATGAAACTAATTAAACATCCTTTTTTCATCTTAGTATTCATGCTACCACTCTTTCATTCCTCATAGCTATTATACCATATCATAAAAAATAGTACAAAAAATAAAGAATCTTTTACAAAGACTCTTTTCGTTGAATCGACATTAGACGAATTTTTTAACTCGAAACCTTTTTATTCTTTGATAGATTTTGAAAATGAACATATACATTCTCGACAAATAAAACTACATATTTGTCTTATAATAACTCATAAACAATAATACTATTGTTATGATCAAGAGACAAACCCAACAAATAACATAATAAATGACAAAATTTACAATAGAAATCCTTCGTAATAAACTAACTTTAGAAAAATGTCGATTCATAATAGATTTAGAATGAGACGCTTCAATTTTATTATGTCAAATATAATAAAATAATTTTCATCTATTGCTTTCTCATAAAAATAAGTAAGCATTTAATATTTCTAATGTTAGAAAAAACAAAAACTTTCTATTGCCAATATTTGGTCTACCTCTCTTATTTTGATTATAGCATTCAAATGCTCATTATTTCTACACAAATTATCATAAATTTAATTTCTTGACATTTTAATTGACAAAAAATAGAAAAATATTATTTTTCTATTTTGCTGATAAATTCTGATTCTGTCCAAATCGTAATGCCCAACTCTTGCGCCTTTTCATATTTACTTCCAGGTTTCGATCCAACTACAACAACATCAGTTTTAGAACTCACTGTACTAGAGGTTTTTCCACCAAGAAGTTCAATTTTTTCCTTTGCAGCTTCACGAGTAATAGACTCTAATGAACCAGTCAAAACAAAAGTTTTATTAAAAAATTCATCATTTACTTCAACTTGTTTACTCAAAAAACTCATATTAACACCAACAAGTCGAAGCTCATCAATTACACGATGATTCTCTTCATTTTGAAAATAAGAAACAATACTTTTCGCAATAATATCTCCCACATCTTTTACAGCGATCAATTCATCAAATGTTGCTTTTTGTAAACAATCCATAGTCTTAAAATAACTAGCCAACACCTTTGCTGTTTTTTTACCAACATGCCGAATCCCTAACGCGAATAGCAATCTTTCCAATGAATTATTTTTACTATTTTCAATTCCATCTAACAAATTTTGAATACTTTTACTTCCAAATCCCTCTAGCTCCATCAGTTCTTCTTTTGATTGGAATAAAGAATAAAAATCAGAAAATTTTTTCAAATAATTCATATTATAAAAATCTTCTACAATACTATCCCCAAAACCATCTATATTCATTGCATCCCTACTCGCATAATGAATCAAACTTTCTATTTTTTTTGCATCACAATGAACATTTTTACAATAATAAGCAGCTTCCTTTTCAGCTCTTACCAATGGGCTTCCACAAATTGGACATTCCTGAATCATCTGAAATGGAATTTCATCTCCAATTCTTCTCTCAGTTAATACCCTAACAACTTCTGGAATAACATCACCAGCTTTTTTTATAGCGACAACATCACCAATACGGATATCTCTTAAAGTCACATACTCCTCATTATGCAATGTCGTTTTAGAAATTGTTGATCCCGCAAGCATTACAGGTTCCAAAATAGCATTCGGTGTTACTTGACCTGTTCTTCCAACACTAAAATGAATATCTTTCAGTTTCGTATAAACCTCAGCAGCTGGAAACTTATAAGCCGTTGCCCACCGAGGATATTTCGCAGTATAACCTAACTTTTTTTGATCATCTAAATTATCTAATTTGATAACAATACCATCTATTTCATATGGTAATTCATGTCTCTTCTCTGTCCAAACTTGAATAAACTCTAACAATTCGTGCAAATGACATATTTTACGAATATTTGGATTCACAGAAAAACCAAGTCGTTTCATAAACTCCAAAGTTTCATAATGACTGTGTAAAGAAAACTTCTCTGCTTCTGGTAAATGATATAAAAAACTAGACAAATTCCTACTAGCAGCCACCTTAGAATCTAGTTGCCTTACACTTCCTGCTGCTGCATTTCTTGGATTCGCAAATAAATCCATACCATTTCGTTCTCTTTCTTCATTTAAAGATTGAAATGAATCCTTCGGCATATATATTTCTCCACGAATTTCAATATCTAATGGTTCAGGCAATGTTAAGGGAATATTTTTAATCGTTCGCACATTATGAGTAATATCTTCTCCAGTAACTCCATCCCCTCTAGTAGCTCCTTGAACCAATTTTCCATTTTTATATAGCAAAGAAACCGATAAACCATCAATTTTAAGTTCACATGTATACTCTGGATTCAAAACTTCTTTTCGTATTCGTTCATCAAACGAAATAATTTCAGACTCATTAAATACATTGCTGAGTGACAACATAGGAATTTCATGGGTAATCTTACGAAACCCCTCAACAATTTCACCTCCCACACGTACTGTTGGAGAATCCGAACGTTTTAATTCTGGATGTTTTTCTTCCAACTTAATCAATTCTCTTAAATAATTATCGTATTCTTGATCTGTAATTGTTGGAGCATCTAAGGTATTATATTCATAATTGGCTTTATTCAAAATTTCAATAATCTCATTCATTCGCTTTTCTATCATGTTCCTCACCTATTATTATTATATCATGAATGCTTAGTCTATCAAATGAATTTTGTAATTTATCACATTCAAATTTTTAGTAGGACTATTTCAGACTAAACCAAGTGGTTACAATTCAATATACGTTACAATAATGGTATATTTTAGTAAGGTGCGTGAATTTATGCAATATAAAAGATTAAGAGATCTACGTGAAGATCGAGATTACACACAAGCTGAATTAGCTGCCATGTTAGGTATCTCTCAAAGAGGATATTCTCATTATGAAAAAGGCGATAATGACATTCCAACTGAAATTTTGATTCGCCTTGCCAATATATATCAAACATCCACAGACTATATATTAGGACTAAGTAACAAACGTTCTAGAGAATATTCAAAATCAAAAAAAGTAAAAGTAAATTTATAAAACAAGCCTTAGACCAAACTAAGACTTGTTTTTATGAAAACTTTCTAAATATTGCAACATATCGCATTTTAATTCTTTATATTTTAAAGCGAATTCTAAATTTGCTTTTATAAAACCAAATTTACTTCCAACATCGTAGTATTTTCCCTGTAATTGACAAGCATAAAATGGTTGTTTTTTCATTAAAAGCAAAATCGCATCTGTTAATAACAATTCTCCATTAACCAAATCTATTTTCTCTAATTCTTCAAATATTTCTGGCTTTAAAATATATCTTCCCAAACTTCCACGATTACTTGGCGCATCTTCTAAAGCAGGTTTTTCTACAATATTTTTAATTTTACCTGTTTCCATATTTTCATATTCAAGAATTCCCTTAGAAGAAATCATAGATTCATCTAATTCTTCTGCACATAAAACGTTACAATCATATTTTTCATAAACTGCAATCATTTGTTTTAAGCAAGGAACCTCTGCATCTACAATATCATCACCATATAAAATGGCAAATGGCTCATTGCCAACAAATTCTTTTACTAACATGATCGCATGACCTGTCCCCAAAGGTTCCCCTTGACGGACATAATAAAACTTAGCAAGAGAAGAAACTGACTCAATCATCTCTAACTGTCCTAACTTCCCACTTTGTTCTAATCTTTTTTCTAGTTCAAAACTACGATCAAAATAATCTTCAATACTTTTTTTATAGGAATTTGTAACAAATAGAATTTCTTCTATTCCACTATTGATTGCTTCTTCAACAATATATTGGATCGTTGGCTTATCCACAATAGGAAGCATCTCTTTTGGTATTGATTTCGTAACAGGTAAAAACCTTGTTCCCATTCCTGCTACTGGAATAATTGCTTTTCTAACTTTCATAATTGATTATCCTTATGCAGTGCAGAATATCCTATAAAAAATACCGACAACACAATCAAAATAATAACCACCCAAAAAAATGGATTATTATGATGCTCAAATATAAACTCGCGAAATGGTTCTATCCAATCCTGTAACGTATCTAAAAAATCAAGTATCATATTTTTTTTCACCTATACCTTTCTTAAACTCTTATGACCTTTCAAAACTTTTTTGATTCCATGTGGATGTGAAAATGCCACAGTCAATATTTTAGGATCAATACCAAGTACAACTCCAGTCCCAAAAATCGAATGATGCACCTTATCTCCCACACCATACTCAATATCCTCATCAATAATGTCTTCTGATGATAAAAAGTGTTGAAATTCCATCTCCTCTTGATCCCTAGCTAATAAATTATCATCAATTTCTTCAATAAACCGACTAGGGGGATTATAATTATCCATTCCATATAACATTCGACGTTTCGCATTAACCAAATGCAATTCTTTTTTTGCTCTCGTAATAGCAACATAACAAAGCCGTCTTTCTTCTTCTAACCCATGACGATCTAAAAGAGAATTATTATGTGGGAAAATTGACTCTTCCATACCAATCAAGAAAACATGATCAAACTCTAATCCTTTCGCACTATGAACTGTCATTAAAGTCACAACATTATTATTGTTTTTATGTTCCTCCACATCAGAAACCAAACTGATCTCCATTAAAAATTCTTCTAAAGAAACAATTCCATTTCGTTCTTCAAAGCCTTTTGTAATTGATTTAAATTCTTCCAAGTTCTCTAATCGAACTTCTGACTCAATCGTATTTTCATTTACCAATTCTTGTTTCATACCAGTCTCATTTAATATCAAATCAACCAGCTCAGTTAAAGAACAACTCTCCCTTTTCTCATTCAAACGCGTAATAATTTGTTTAAACTGTAATTCTTTTCCAGTCTCTATCGCATGATATAAACTAGTTTGTTCTGCTGAGGCTTTATTCGTTAAAGCCTCTACAGTCTTAAGACCAATCCCTCTTTTTGGAACATTAATCACCCGTAGTAAACTAATATCATCATAAGGATTATATAACAATTTCAAGTAACTAATCAAATCTTTAATTTCTTTTCGATTGTAAAAATAAAAACTTCCAACTACCTTATATGGGATTCCTGCTCGAAGCAAAGCTTCTTCCATATTTCGGGACTGAGCATTGGTCCGATATAAAACAGCAATTTCCTTTTCTTCTACTCCATCTGTAATAAGTCTTTGAATTTCTTTCGTCACATAATAAGCTTCTTCCTTTTCGTCTCCACTTCGATGATATCCAATTTTTACACCATCTTCATTTTGTGTCCAAAGCTTTTTTTCTTTTCGTTCTTTGTTATTTCTAATCACATCGTTCGCTGCCCTCAATATATTTCCTGTAGATCGATAATTTTCCTCTAACAAAATAACATGAGCCTTTGGATAATCTTTTTCAAAATTCAAAATATTTTTATAATTAGCTCCTCTGAAACTATAAATGCTTTGATCATTATCCCCAACAACGCAAAGATTTTGATATTTCGCACTCATCATTTTAATTAAAATATATTGTGCTTCATTGGTATCCTGATATTCATCTACCAAAATATATTGAAAACGCTCTTGATATGCTTTTAAGATTTCTGGCTGTTCTCGAAAAAGTCTTATTGGTAACATAAGTAAATCATCAAAATCTAAAGAGTTATTGATTTTTAATTTTTGTTGATACCTATCATAAACTTCTAACACTTTTTCTTCAAAATCAGTATTCACATATTTTGTATATTCTTCTACTGTCATCAACTCGTTTTTAGCGCCACTAATTTTACTGCGAATCGCGCGAGGATGATATTCTTTCGGATCTAAATTCAAATCCTTCAATATTTTTTTTATCAATGTAAGAGAATCATCACTATCAATAATCGTAAAATTGTGCTCATATCCTAACGCATCATAATGTTCCCTCATAATTAAAAGTCCTAAAGAATGAAACGTCGAAATTTGAATCTGATAAGCCATTGGACCAAGCGCACCAATAATCCGCTCTTTCATTTCTTTGGCTGCTTTATTAGTAAAAGTAATAGCAAGAATATGATATGGAGCAATATCACACTGATTCACTAAATAAGCAATTCTAGTTGTCAAAACCTTTGTTTTCCCACTACCAGCTCCTGCCAATACTAATAATGGTCCTTCTGTAGTTTGAACAGCTTCTTTTTGTTTATCATTTAATGTTTCTATATTCATACGATTCACCTACTTCCATCATAGCACAAAAACACTTTTTTAAAAAGTGTTATATTTTTAAATTCATTTTTTCTTCTAAAAAAATACGTTCATCCATAAGTTTTAGATTTTTTGATATTTTAGGAACAAAATCCATTTGATCTAAAATATCTTTTTGTAAATCAACACCTGGAGCAATTTCTGTGAGTACCATAAATCCATTTTGTAATTCAAATACTGCTCGTTCAGTAACAAATAGAACTTGTTGACTTTTAGAGGGAGCAAACGTAATTTGATCTACTTGATTTACAAACTTTTTCATACTTCCTTCTTGTACAATTTGTAATTTTCCATCTTTTACTTGTTCCTCTAAGTTTCCTGCTGTAAATGTACCTGTAAATATCACTTTATTGGTATTTTGTGTAATATCAATAAAACCTCCTGGCCCTGGTACTTTACTTCCAAGTTTGCTAACATTTACATTTCCCTTTTGATCCACTTGAGCAAGACCAACAATAGCCATATCAAGAATTCCACCATCATAAGCATCAAATTGCTCTGCAGTAGATACAATAGAATCAGGATTCATCGTTCTTCCAAAGCAAAGTTCACTCAATGGAATTCCACCAGTTGATCCTGGTTCTACTGATAAATATATCTGATCCGCAAATCCTTCTTCTAAAGCAACATTAGAAACACTATCAGGAACTCCAACCCCCAAATTAATGACAGTTCCTTTTTTTAATTCCATCGCACTTCTTCTACCACATATTTTTCGTTCATCTAACAAACGTATATCTATTTTTGGATCAATTCGTTTTTCTCCTGCTAGTTCCGGCTGATAAATAGGAGCATTGTATTCTCCATTTGACAAGTCTGGTTTTTCGACAACAACATAATCGACGAGTGAAGAATGAATAGAAACATCTTTCGCCTTCAAAGAATGCTTTGGTTTTACTTCTTCTACTTGAACAATGACTTTTCCTCCACTATTATGAGCAGCAAGTGCCATATTATATTGTTCTCCAATGACATATTCGTGTTCTAAAGAAATGTTTCCATCCTCATCTGCATAAGTCCCTTTTAATAATGCGACATGAATTGGAAAGGCTTTATAAAAGAGAGTTTCTTCATGATCGATGGTAAGTAACTCTACAATAGGATCCAATGTTTTCGCTTTCTCATTCGCACAACATCCATCCATTCTAGGGTCTGCAAAAGTGTTAAGTCCTACATGTGATATCAAACCAATTTCACCACTTCCAATCGCACGATATAAATGACTAAGTACTCCAAGTGGAAGAGTAAAAGTAGGAAATTGATTATTTCCAACTGCATCTCCAAATGTTTTCGCAAATCCTAAATGAGAACAAATTGCTTTTCCAACGAGTCCTGGTTTCACAAGTCGATTAAATCCAACCTTATCATGTGTTAACATTCCTGGAATGATACTAGAAGTAACAGTTATATTTTTGGGATGTTCTGTTTCCAAATAAGAAGTTTCAATTGCTTCTATCATTGCTTCTGGGCTTCCCATAGCACCTGAACTAGAAAAGGCAACTGTGTCATTATCATGAATGAGTTGAATGGCTTCTTGTTTCAATATGATTTTCATTATGATCACCTTTTTTTATTATAATCTAAAAAAGGTAGAAAGTCCATTGTCACAAACTATACATTAGATTTTCATTATTGAATAATTTCGATTTTTACAAATAAAAATACATTTCTATTAAATAATTCATAAAAAAAGCAAATGGTAATATAATTATAAAATATCATTTTTGTAACCATATAGTTCCCGAGGCGAGCCCGAAAACGACGTCCTACATCGTCCGTCGTTTCCCTATCTCCCTTTAGCTCTTTTTCCTAATAAGCTTTTTTATCTCTTCGTTT
>CAJTLA010000025.1 GCA_910576985.1 uncultured Bacilli bacterium | reverse complement strand
AGTAACCTAGGGGGGGGGGGCATAAGGAATAAAGCCTTTACTCTAATAGAACTTTTATCAGTCATCATCATAATAGGAGTGTTTGACTTTCGTGTCAAAGGTAGTGCAGGTGGTCCACATACTCATGCCTCTTTTCGAGTTGTAATACTTGATTGATTGGGAGAAAGGAATAATTTGGTTATTTCTTTTTTTCTGATTATGATATAATATAGAAGCTAGGATGTGAAGAAATGTATAAAATATTAAATAATATAAAAGATTCAAATGATATTAAAAAATTGACATTAGAAGATTTAAACATTTTATCAGAGGATATTCGATTATTTTTATTAGAGCATATATCTAAAACGGGTGGTCATTTAAGTTCTAATTTAGGAATTGTGGAACTGACATTATCTCTTTTTAAAACCTTTGATTTTAATCATGATAAAATTGTTTTTGATGTTGGTCATCAATGTTATCCATATAAAATATTGACAGGAAGAAAAGATGAATTTAGTTGTTTGCGACAATATGGTGGGATTAGTGGATTTCCAAAGCGACAAGAAAGTCCCTATGATTTTTTTGATACAGGACATAGTAGTACTTCTATTTCAGCAGCACTAGGAATGGCAAGAGCTAGAGATTTAAAGGGTGAAAAACATCAAGTGATTGCAGTAATTGGAGACGGTGCTTTAACAGGAGGAGAGGCTTTTGAAGCACTTAACGATTTGGGTTTTCATAAAACAAAGATGCTGATTATTTTAAATGACAATGGGATGGCGATTTCTAAAAATGTTGGTGGGATGTCTAATTATTTGACTCATATTCGACTAAATCCAAAATACAATCAATTAAGAAAAAAAATCAAAGGAAAATTAAACAAACGAGAGAGTAATGTATTTACTAAAGCAGTAAGGAAAGTAAGAGATAGTTTTAAAGAGTTATTTTTGAATTCTCTATTTTTTGATGATTTAGGACTTCGTTATATTGGTCCTATTGATGGTCATGATTTAAAAGAATTAAATCGTGTGATGAAGCAAGTATCTGTTTTGGATGAACCTGTTGTTTTACATGTTATCACTGAAAAAGGAAAAGGATATAAGCTTGCAGAGGAACATCCGAATGAGTATCATGGAGTTTCTAAATTTGATTTGATTGCTGGAGTTCAAAAAAGCAATAAATTAACATATTCAGATGCTTTTGGAGAAGTTTTGATAAAATTAGCCCAACATGACAAAAAAATAGTTGCGATTACTGCAGCTATGGCAGGAGGAACAGGATTAGAGTCGTTTTCTAATCAGTATCCAGATCGTTTTTTTGACGTTGGAATTGCAGAACAACACGCAGTTACGTTTGCAGCGGGACTTGCTAGTACCCATTTAAAACCAGTTTTTGCGGTTTATTCTACTTTTTTACAACGTGCTATTGATCAGATTATTCATGATGTTTGTATGCAAGAACTTCCAGTTGTTTTTGCTATTGATCGAGCAGGACTTGTTGGAAACGATGGAGAGACACATCAAGGGGTGTTTGATATTAGTTATTTGTCTATGATTCCAAATATCACTGTTTTAGCGCCTAAATGTCCAGAAGAAATGGAATCTTTTTTGACATATGCATTTTTTTTATCAAAGCCAGTTGCGATTCGATATCCAAGAGGGGGAGCGAATTATCCTTTTAAACCATTGAAAGAGCTTCGAATGAATAAATGGGAAATCTTGGAAAATGGGGAAGATATTGCTCTGATTGCAGTAGGAAATATGTGTGGAGTTGCTATGCAAGTAAAAGAAAAATTAGAACTTTTAAAAATCAAACCAATGATTATTCAAGCTACCTTTGTGAAACCACTTGATATAAAAATGCTAAAGCAATTATGTGGGAAGAATTATCGAATAGTAACATTAGAGGATGGGAGTTTAATTGGTGGATTTGGTAGTGAAGTACTTAGAGCAGTGAATTCATTTGGTATTTCATCTCCAATTTTATCCATTGGTTATGAAGATCATTTTGTTCATCATGGAAATGTTGAGCAACTTTATCAAGAAGAACAAGTTGAGGTAGATCAGATTGTAAAAAAAATAGAACGATTCATTCATGATGAGAATTATCAGAGATCTTGATTTTTGGAAAGATCTTTTTTATATCAGAACAAATTTTCGCTTTTTAATCCATTTTTCTTTACTTTTTTTTTAATTCTCTATATAATAGTATTGATTTCATTTTTGCTATAAAAAGGAAATAAAAAATGATAAGGTATATGTTATAATATGGATCAAAGAAAGAGGTAGAAGTATGGATAAAATTATTGTAAAAGGTGCAAGAGAAAACAATTTAAAAAATATTTCCATTGAACTTCCAAAAAATAAATTAATTGTCATGACAGGAGTAAGTGGATCAGGAAAAAGTAGTCTTGCTTTTGATACCATTTATGCAGAAGGACAGAGAAGATATGTAGAAAGTTTAAGTGCATATGCGAGACAATTTTTAGGTGGTAGTGAAAAACCAGATGTGGATAGTATTGAAGGACTTAGTCCATCGATTAGTATTGATCAAAAAACGACAAATAAAAATCCTAGAAGTACTGTAGGAACAGTGACTGAGATTTATGATTATTTAAGATTGTTGTTTGCGAGAATTGGAGTACCATATTGTCCTATTCATCAGCGGCCTATTACAAGTCAGAGTATTGAAGAAATGACCAATCAAATTTTAAATTTAGAGGTGGGGACAAAGATTAGAGTACTTAGTCCTGTTGTGCATGGAGAAAAGGGAACTTTTAAAGATTTATTTGAACATTTAAAAAAAGATGGCTATGTAAGAGCTAGAGTAGATGGAATAGAACATGAGCTTACAGAAACGATTGATTTAGAAAAGAATAAAAAGCATAATATTGAAGTAGTCATTGATCGACTTGTTATGAAGGAAGAAGTTCGAAGTCGACTTTATGAAGCGATTGAACTTTCTACGAAATTGGCTCATGGAAAATGTGTGATTGATGTAGTTGGAAAAGAAGAGATTGTCATGAGTGAATCTTATGCTTGTCCAGATTGTGATTTTTCTTTGCCAGAATTAGAACCTAGAATGTTTTCTTTTAATGCTCCTTATGGTGCCTGTTCAGATTGTAAAGGCCTTGGAGTAAAATTAAAAATTGATGAGAATTTAGTTATTCCGAATAGAGATCTTAGCATTCATGAAGGAGCAATTGTTTCTTTAAACTTAAGTGATGAACAAAGTATCTATAGTACACAAATAGAAACTGTTTCTAAATATTATGATATTGATTTGGACATGCCTGTGAAAGATTTAGATAAAAAGAAACTAGATATTATTTTATATGGTTCTAAGGATATGTTGGAATTTCATTATGTATCAAAATCAGGAAACACTAGAAATAGTAAGGACTTTTATGAAGGAGTTATTCCAAATTTAGAGCGAAGATATATGGAAACGAAAAGTGGTTGGATTCGTGATTGGATTGAACAATTCATGACCGAGCTTACTTGTCCAACTTGTCATGGTGCAAGATTAGATGAATCGGTTTTGTCAGTATTGGTTGGTAAAAAAAATATTTATGAATTGACGCTTCTTAGTATTGGAGATTTATTTAATTTTTTCACCAAATTGAAATTAAATAAAGAACAAGAAGAGATTTCTAGATTAATTATTAAGGAAATTAACTCTCGACTTACATTTTTAATCAATGTTGGACTTTCTTATTTAACACTTGCTCGAAGTGCTGCAACGTTATCAGGAGGAGAAGCTCAAAGAATTCGTCTTGCGACTCAAATTGGTTCTAGATTAACAGGAGTTCTTTATGTATTAGATGAACCAAGTATTGGATTACATCAAAGAGATAATAATAAATTGATTCGTTCATTACAAGAGATGCGAGATTTGGGAAACACTTTGATTGTTGTAGAACATGATACAGATACTATGTTAGCAAGTGATTATTTGGTGGATATTGGTCCAAAAGCAGGGCTTCATGGAGGAACTGTTGTTGCGGAAGGAACACCAGAAGAGGTGATGAAAAATCCAGATAGTTTAACTGGTAAATATTTGTCAGGAAAAGAAAAAATTGAAGTGCCAAAAACTAGAAGAAAAGGAAATAAATTTTTTTTAGAAGTAAAAGGTGCGAAAGAAAATAATTTAAAAAATATCAATGTTAAAATTCCATTAGGAACATTTACTTGTGTTACTGGAGTCAGTGGCTCGGGGAAAAGTACATTAGTGAATGAAATTATTTATAAGGCTGTATTTAATAAAGTATATAAGGGAAAAGAAAAAGTAGGGGCTTGTAAAGCAATTAAAGGATTAGAATATATTGATAAAGTGATTGATATTTCACAAACTCCGATTGGAAGAACACCAAGAAGTAATCCAGCAACTTATACAGGAGTATTTGATGATATTCGTGATGTGTTTACCAATACAAAAGAAGCCAAAATTAGGGGATATGAAAAAAGTAGATTTTCTTTTAATGTGAAAGGTGGAAGATGTGAGGCTTGTTCTGGAGATGGAGTGAAAAAGATCGAAATGCATTTTTTGCCCGATGTTTATGTTCCTTGCGAAGTGTGTTCTGGAACAAGATACAATCGTGAAACATTGGAAATTAAATTTAAAGGAAAGAATATTTATGATGTACTTGAAATGAGGGTGGAAGAAGCTATCGAATTTTTTGATGCTTTTCCAAAAATTAAAAATAAATTACAAGTACTTATGGATGTGGGATTGTCTTATATCAAGTTAGGACAAAGTGCTCCAACTTTATCTGGGGGAGAAGCAGGTAGGGTGAAGTTAGCGAAAGAGCTTCAGAAGAAGCCTACAGGAAAGAGTTTATTTATTTTAGATGAACCTACAACTGGATTACATGCAGATGATATAAAAAAATTATTGATTATTTTACAAAGAATTGTAGATAATGGAGATACTGTGTTGGTGATTGAACACAATTTAGATGTTATTAAGGTAGCAGATTATATCATTGATTTAGGACCTGAAGGTGGAGATGGAGGAGGAACTGTGATTGCAACATGTTCCCCAGAAGAACTTGTCAAAGTGAAGGAAAGTTATACAGGAGAATTTTTAAAACCGTTATTGAAGTAAAATTTTTTACTTCTTTTTCTTTTTGTGATATAATCAAAATATAAAAGGAGTTGGTTATATGGGAAAACAGAGACATAAAAAAGTAGAAAGAATTGTATCTGAACATAATAATACTAGTATTATTTTAAAAATTCTTGCTTGGCTTTGTTTTATATCAGGATTGGTAGTAGGTTGTATTTGGGCGAAAAGTATTGATGAATATTGGGTAGGATTAGCGATTCTTACACTTTGGGCAGGTGGATCAATTTTTATTTTTTTGATTTTTTATACAATTGCAGAAATTGTTCAGATTATGCATGATATTCGAAAGCAAGTTTTGATTATGGCATCTAGAAAGTAGGGATGATATGAATTTTGATTATCAATTAAGTGAATTGGATGAAAAGTTTTTTTTGAAGGAACGTCATAAAAAAACAAATTTGATTTATTTTCTTTTATTCGCATTATTTTATTTGGCAATAAATATTCCAATGATGATGAAACGTTTTTGGGTCTTTTTCACGATTTATATATTATTTGTAATATTGTTGATTTTAGTTTTATGGGCGTGTAATTTTATATTTACCATTATTGAGTTAAAAATAAGACAAAAGGGGCGAAAAAAAGAATATGAGAAGTATCATTTCAGTGTGACAAAAAGGGGAATTACACAATCATTTGGTTCTATGAAGAAAGAGGTATTATGGGAAAATATAAAAAAAGTAAAGATTCGAAAAGATTATGTTTTTGTGGAACCTAAAAAAAATGATATTGCGTTTTTATTTCAAAGGAAAACAATGGGAGATCATTATCAAAAGTTAGTAGAAACGATAGAGAAGAATATGAAAGTAAAAAATCCAAAGTAATGGATTTTTTTGTAAGTTGTATAGAATAACTGGGTATTTATAGGGGTGAAAGAATATGAAACGGAAGCATATTAAAAATTTAGTGATTCGAAGGGGATTGCCAGTTACGTTTTCACTTTTATTGACAGGCTGTGGTGTTTCTTCTGAATCCGATGTATCTACTACGATTACTTAGGAAATAACAGATTCTTCATGTGATTCTATAGATTTAGATGGTGTTTTTTTCTAAAAAGTGTTATCAGGCGAAAAGGTTGTATGGGATGATATTATTTTAACCAATCGAGAACGTGGAATAGAAACTTTTGGGAGTTTAGAATATGAAAAGTTACTTACGGAAACGATTGAAAACCAACGAATTCAGTTAAACAAAGGCGAATGCTATATTATTGATCGTTTAAATATTAGGAAACTTGCAAAATTTTGTTTTCTTTTACCAGTCGTTACGGATTGTGTGGAGGAACATACTTATTTTTCTTTGTATTTAGAAGAGAATGATGATTTAGATTGGAATCAATTATTTTTCACTTTAAAAGCCAATTTAAAAAATTATCAAAACGAATTGCAGAAACAAATTGATGATCCTGATTATGAGAATGTGAAAGGGAGTTTGCAATTAAATATGATTGAAGGATTTTAGGATGATGATTTAAAAAATTGGATCCAACAGCTTCATCGTTTTGTATTGGAAACTAGAATGAAAATAGAAAATTTTGATATGAAAAGACTTGCTTGTGTATTAGAAAACTATGTTGTTGGATATATATCATCATCGCCTTTTAATTTATATACGTATGCACAAGCGAATCGTTCCAAAATGACTTATCCGTTATGGGGAGATTTGTATCCAGATTTGGATCAGTTTGAGCAAACTAATTATCATGAGTTTTATCATTTGTTAAGTTTTTCTTGTACTGATGAAGAAATGAAGTATGCTACTATTGGCAGTTCTGGAATTCATTTACAGTATTTCAATTTGGATGATGAATTGCTTCGCAAGTATGGTTTAACGAATGATAATTATTATCCATTTGACTATCATTTTTCTGCAGAAGGAAATGCAGAAAGATATAGCAGTTCTCTTTGTCATCAGGAACCTACTATTTATTTTGACAAGCAATTTGTAATTCATAATTTAATATTTTCTTTATTTTTACAGCCAGGCTTTGAAAGTGATCATTTTTATAAAGCAGAACTTATTCATAATCCAATTGCTTTGGTTCAACAATTTCCTGTATTATGAGATAATCCAGAAGAATGGTTTTATATGCAATTAGAGATGCTAGAATGTTATAATATTATTTATAGCCCCAATCGTTTGGTGGAATTTTATTGGGCTGCTTATGAATTTGATCCAGATAGTGTAGATGCGGTAATTGCTACTAGAATACCAGTTCTGGAAAATTATGCTGATTTACAAATGTTTAGAAATTTTGTTTGGTTAATGATTAATAGTAATTATATCGAGCGAAAAGATTTGACTTTGGAGGATTATTATTCTTTATTGGATCTTTTTGAATCGAGGTTAGATATGCAAAGAACGATTGTTTGTAAGAATTATGAATTGGAAAGTTTGGATACGAAAACATATATATTATAGTAAAAACCAAAGTAATGTTATGGAATATGATTTTGATTCTTTTGCAGAGTTTATTGATTATTTAGATCATACATATATTAATATGAAGATTTGGGTTGGGGAATATTTAGCGAGTGAGGATAATGATTATGGTTTTTATAAAACTCGTTCATTGCAAGAGGCAAAAGATCTTTGCAAGTTTGGATTTCGTGAGGGATTTGATCAATTTTTAGAATTAAAACAAAATTTAGAAAAATATATCAAAATGTCTTATAAAAGAAATCAACAATATCATTTTTATGTTGGTTATGCTCCTGATGTGAAGGCATATTTAGAAGGCAATCCGCTTTGTATGTTTAATAAACAAAAACCTCAAAAAAAACATATTGATATTTATTATAATTCGGCAGTTTTGTCAGAGGTTTCAACAAATGAAATATTCAATCGTGGTGTAATAACCTTGTGCCTTGTAGAGATATTAGAACATATGGGATTTAGTGTTGGATTAAAAGTATTTACAATATCAACATGTAGTGGCCAAATTCATTATGCAAAATTTAATGTAAAAAGAAATGGAGAAAGACTAAATGTTCAAAGGTTGTTTTTTCCACTTTGTCATCCTTCCTTTCTTAGAAGATTGGTTTTTAGATTACGTGAGGTAACTCCAGATATTACTCGTGATTGGACTAGAGGATATGGAAGAGCAGCAGATGATTATACTATTCGACAAATTATCGATTTAAAAGATAATGATATCGTCATATGTCAGTCAAGTGAAATGGGAGTTAAAGGACTTGATATTATTGATGATGCGAATGCGATATTTGATTATATTAATCGATTTACAAAGGAAGATATTGAGTTGGCACATGTAAAACGATTATAACAAACTAGTGGACATAGATATTAAAATGGTATCTATGTTTTTACTTTTGTTTGGAAAATAATTTTTTTTAATTTTTATGAAAGAAAAGTTAAATTTTAAAAATGAATGGTTTACTTCTTTTTTCTTCTTTATTATGTTACAATGAATAAGAAGGTGAAATATGAAGACAATAATAAAGAACGTTCCGAAAGTGGAACTCCATCTTCATTTAGATGGTTCTGTTCGAGTAGAGACTGTTGCAGAATTATTACAGATGGACCGAGACGCTGTTTCTTCTAATATGGTGTGTGATTCTTACACAAATTCGTTAACTGATTATTTATCAAAATTTGAACTTCCTTTAAAAGTGATGCAAACAACAGAGCATTTGAAGCGAATTATGAGAGAATTATTAGAAGACTTAAAACAAGAGCATGTCATTTATGTAGAGGTTCGTTTTGCACCACAATTACATATGGAAAAGGGACTTACGATGAACGAAGTGGTACAAGCAGTTCTTGATGGCACAAAAGAAGTTACAGGAATTGATTGCAATTTGATTCTTTGCTGTATGAGACAAGTTGGAAATCATGGGAAAAATTTAGAAACGATTGAAGTTGCAAAAAAGTTTTCAAATCAAGGTGTTGTTGCAATTGATTTAGCGGGAGATGAATCAAAGTATCCAACAGATCAATTTGGGGAACTATTCGATAAAGTAAAGCAAGTTGGTATTCCTTATATTATTCATGCTGGAGAGGCAGCAGATTATCATAGTATTGATTCAGCGATTCAATTGGGAGCTACACGAATTGGTCATGGTATTGCAGCGATTCAAAATAAGGAAGTTATTCGAAAATTGAAACATCAAAATATTTTATTGGAGGTTTGTCCTGAAAGTAATTTGAATACGAAAATTGTTTTAGATAAAAAAGATCATCCATTAAAACAATTATATTCAGAGGTATTCGTATCTATTAATACTGATAATCGAACAGTTTCAGATATTACATTAACTCAGGAATATGAAGATGCGATCCAGTTATTTGGATTTACATTAGGTGATATCAAACAATGTAATTTGAATGCCATCGCACATGCCTTTATTTCTGAAGAGAAAAAAGAACAATTATGTCATGTTATAGAGGAGGGATTTTATGACGCCACACATTGAAGCGAAAAAAGGAGAAATTGCACGAATTGTAATTATGCCAGGAGATCCACTTAGGGCACGTATGATTGCTGAAAAATATTTAGAAAATGCGAAATTGGTAACTGCTGTACGAGGGATATTCGGTTTTACAGGAACTTATAAAGGAAAAGAAGTTACCATCATGGCTTCTGGAATGGGTTGCCCTAGTATTGGGATTTATTCTTATGAGTTGTATCATGATTATGATGTCGACTTTATTATTCGAATTGGTTCTGTAGGTGCATACACAAAGGAATTACATTTGTATGATGTTGTATTAGCAGATTCTGTTTATTCTGATTCTACGTTTGCAAAAGTACAAAATGGTACAAACGATTCTATTTTATGTCCGAATCCAGAATTGAATGAAGCAATTATCAAAACAGCTTCAGATAGACAGATTCCACTATTTATGGGAAGAATTTATTGCAGTGATGTTTTTTATTCTGATATGATTGACTATAAGAAAATGTATCAGGAAAAAAAATGTATTGGTGTAGAAATGGAAAGTTTTGCGCTTTTTCATAATGCCAATCATTTACAAAAAAAGGCAGCTTGTTTGTTAACTGTATCAAACAATTTTGAAACTGGCGAGGAAACGACTTCAGAAGAACGACAAAAAGCTTTTTTAAACATGATAGAACTTGCTTTAGAGACAAGTTTGACCTTATAAAATATTCATTTTTACATATACTATGAAAGAGGTGAATCGGATGGATTATCAAAGACGTGAAAATGCTGCCTATCATTTACATACAATTAAAACAGATCAATTTAAGACAGTAACTGTAAAAATTAATTTTAAACGAAAGTTAGAAAAAAAAGATATTACTTATAGAAATCTACTTTCTGAAGTATTATTACAATCTTCTAAAAAATATCCAAGTAGAAGAGAATTAGAAATTCGAACAGAGGAACTTTATAATTTAATCTTAAAATCGAATACTTATATTTCTGGAAATTATATGATATTAAGTTTTGATTGTATCTTTTTAAATGAAGCATATACTGAAAAAGGAATGCAGAAAGCCTCTTTAGAATTTCTAATGGATTTTTTATTTCATCCAAATGCGGATCAGAAAAGCTTTGAGAAAACGAACTTTAGAATTGCGAAAAATGCTTTAAAAGAAGAATTGGAAACACAAGAGGATAATCATGGGAGATATGCGTTATATCGATTATTAGAAGAAATTGATGATAAAGCTTCTTATGCTTTAAAACCAATTGGATATTTAGAAGATCTAGAGGAAATTAATGAAACAAATTTATTTTCTTATTATGAAAGTGTGTTAAATAGTGATTTAATTGATATTTTTGTAATTGGAAATATTGATCCTGAAAAAGTAAAAGATCTATTTCATACCATGTTCCCAATTAATACTTTAAAAAAACCTTCTATGAGTCATTATTTGGAACCAACAAAACCAAGAAGAAAAGTGAAATCTACTAAGGAGCAAAAAGATATTAATCAGAGTCATTTATTAGTTGGTTGTAAATTGGATTTATTAACGGAGATGGAACGAAAATATGTGATGAACATTTATAACTTTATTTTAGGTGGTGGACCTGATTCTAAATTGTTTCAAAATGTTAGAGAAAAAAATTCTCTTTGTTATTCGATCCATTCTACTTATCAACCTACGAGTAATTTGTTAGTTATTAAAGCGGGAATTGATGCAAGTTCTTATAAAAAAGCAGTATCACTTATTAAGAAAGAACTTGGAAATATGGAAAAAGGTCATTTTGATGAGTCTGATTTGGAAAAAGCGAAGGTTACTTATTTAAGTGCTTTTGATGAATTAGAAGATGCTCCTGGTTCTATTATTTCAACTTATGTTTCTCATGAATATTTGGAATATGATATGTTAGAGGAAAGAAAGGAAAAGATTCAAGAAGTTACAAAAGAAATGGTGGTTCAGATTTCAAAAAAAGTACATATTGATACGATTTATTTATTGGAAGGAGGGACATTAGATGAAGCAAATGAAACTGAATAATCTTGATTTGGAACTGTTTTATGAAAAGTTGGAAAATGGATTAGAAGTTTATGTGATTCCGAAAAAAGGGTGCAAAAATACTTATGTAACTTATAGTACAAAGTATGGATCTAGAGATTATGAATTTGTTCCAATTGGAAGTAAGTCTATGAAAACGACTCCAGGCGGAGTAGCTCATTTTTTAGAACATAAAATGTTTGAACAAGAAGATGGTACAGATCCATTTGTATTTTTTAGTGAACGTGGTGCTGATGCAAATGCCAATACAAATTATCGGAAAACGACATATTTATATTCTGGTACAAAGTTTTTTGAAGAAAATTTAAAATATTTATTACAATATGTAGAGTCTCCATTTTTTACAGATGAAAATGTAGAAAAGGAGAAAGGAATTATTGAACAAGAAATTATGATGTATGAGGATAGTCCTTTTACAAAAGCTTATGAAGGTGTATTATATAATTTATTTGTGGAAGATCCTATGAAATATCCTATTATTGGGACAGTCAAAAGTGTAAGATCTATTACGAAACAGGACCTTTATGATTGTTATCATACTTTTTATCATCCTAGTAATATGTTTGTTGTCATTACTGGGAAGGTAGATCCTTATGAAGCCGTTAAGATTATTCAAGGTGTGGAGTCTAAAAGGTCTATTTTATCTTCAGGAAAAGTAGAGAAAAAAAGAATTAAAGAGCCACAGAAAGTCGCAAAACCTTATGAAGAAACACATATGAATGTTGTGATTCCAAAATTGACAATAGGTTATAAAATTCCTCTTTTTCCATTCCAAAAAATGTCTAGAAGAAAAGTATTGCATTATTTGATGATGCTCTTTGGGATTAAGTTAGGTCCTGTGAGTTTGTTCCAAGAAAAAGTCAAACAAGAGGGACTTATGACTACTGATTTTTCGTTTGATTATATTGATACAGAAGACTATTTTGTGATTCTATTAATTGCAGAGACCAATTCTCCAGATCAATTAGCACAATTAATTAAACAAGAACTTAGCAATTTAGAGATTAGTGAGGCAGATTTGGAGCGAAAAAAGAAAACAATTATTAGTTCATTTTTATTTATGAGTGATAATATTTATCAGTTGAATGAAAAGGCTATGAATAATATTATTAAGTATGATACTGTCAATTGTGATGATTATGGAGAAATTACTTCTTTAAATATTGGGGAATATCAAAAAATGATTCCGAATATTCAATTAGAAAATCATTCTATTTATGTTGTGTTACCTAACGAAGGTGCTTGAAAAAAATTTGAGTTTATGGTAGAGTAATAATGTTGAGGAGGAATATCCATGGAAATAGTATTAATTATTATCTCAATTCTATTGATTGCTTTAGGATTATTGCAAAGTGGAAAAGCAGAAAGTACCTCTAATATTATTAGTGGTGGAAATGATAACTTGTTTGCAAATAGAAAAGAACGAGGCGGAGAATTGTTTTTGACTAGATTGACAGCAAGTTTGGGCGCTTTATTCTTTGTTATTTGCGTTATTATGAGTTTATAATGAAAACGGATTTGATTAAAATTCCTGGAGTTGGTAAAAATATGAAAGAACATTTTATTGCTTTAGGATATACCAATGTAGAATCTTTGCTCAATGCTGATCCAGAAAAAATGTATGAAGAGGATAAAAAAAGACACGATGGATCATTAGATCGTTGTGTCTTATATGTTTATCGTCTTGCGGTAGAATTTTCTAAAACAAGAGACCCAAAATTAAAGTGGTGGGATTTTAAAGATGAAAAAGAATCAAAATTTTGATTCTTTTATAATTGTTGCATTTTCATTGAACAATCATTTTGTTTGCTTGTTATTTTTTGTTCTTCTGCTTGTTCTAGAGCATACCAACCATTTTGGAACATTATATTGTATGCAGTTCTAGCCATGTCTTTGGTTTCTTTAAACATTTGAAATACTTCTTTGTACATGACTTCGTTACTGCATTCATTTAAAGCAATACTAAAATTGTTAGACATGTTTTTTAAACTTTCTAGAATTCCATTTAGGTAGTCTCGATCGTTTAATTTTGTTGTTTCAGGCACTTCTGTTTTTGGATTTTCGATTTTATTGTTCATAATTTCCCCCTAACATTTGAATACATTTTTCACAATTATTTTTGTGTAATTGTGCAACAGTTGTAATGAAGTTTTTAATTGCTTCATTTTCTACTTCTGTACAATAATGGTTGGCAATTTTTCCAGCTGTAAAATTCCATTCAAACATATCTGAAAGATAAGATAGGTCTTTTGTAGAGATTATTACTGGTACTGTTTCCATGAAATCATTCCTTTCTAATTATATTCTGCGAAAAAGTATCAAAAAATATACATAAACATGATATAATAGAAGAGATTAATAAATCTTAAAGGAAAAGGTGATATGATGAAGTTAAAAGAGAGTTTTTTTTATACCATTCGAGAAGATGTTAAAGATGAAGAATCCATGAGTGGTAAATTGCTTGTAAAAAGTGGGATGATTAAAAAAACTAGTAATGGGATTTATATGTATATGCCACTTGGGTTTCAAACTCTGGAAAAAATAAAACACATTATTCGAAAACATATGAATGAATCGGGGGCTTTGGAACTTTTGATGCCAAGTTTATTGCCTGAAGATGTTTATATTGCAAGTGGTAGGAGAGATACGTTTGGAAGTAATATGTTTACATTAAAAGATCGTTACCACCGTTCTTATTCTCTTGGACCAACTCATGAAGAATTGTTTGTAGAAGCAGCAAAAATGAAAATTAAATCTTATAAGGATATGCCATTTAATATTTATCAAATTGGTAATAAATATCGAGATGAAACTAGGCCAAGATATGGTTTGATTCGTGTTCGTGAATTTTTTATGAAAGATGCTTATAGTTTTGATGCGAATTTAGAATCATTAGAGTATTCTTATCAAAAGATGTTTGAGGCATATCAGCGTATTTTTGATGAAGTAGGAATTGATTATAAAATTGTAACAGCTGATACAGGAGCAATGGGAGGCCTTTTATCGGAAGAATTTCAGGCAGTGACAGATATTGGAGAAGATATTTTGGTGTTATGTTCAAACTGTGATTATGCTTCTAATATTGAAGTGAGTCAATGTGTTTGTAATCATCAAGAGACGCAAGAAGCTTTACTGCCAAAGGAATTGATTGAAACAAAAGGCTATGGTACTGTTGAAGAGTTGATTCATTTTTTAAATATTACTTCAGATCAAATTGTGAAAACTCTTATTTATCAAGCTGGAAATCAATTTTATGCTTGCTTGTTGCCGGGGAATCGTGAAATAAATGAATTAAAACTTTCAAAATTATTGGGTGTCAATGAGGTTATGCTTGCAGATGCTAGCGATGTAAAACGAATTACCAAAGCAGAAGTTGGATTTGCGGGACCAATTGGACTTGATATTCCTGTCATTCTTGATGAAGAGGTTTTAACAAAACATAATTATTTGGTAGGGGCGAATCAAACAGATTATCACTATATCAATGTCAATTTGTCTGATTATCATTATGATATGGTGGCAGATATTAAAAATGTGAAAGAAAATGATCCTTGTCCAAAATGTGGACATAAATTAATTTTTAAAAAAGGAATTGAGATTGGTAATACGTTTAAGCTTGGTACAAAATATTCAGAAAGTTTGGGGCTTCAATATTTGGATTGTAATAACGAGTTGCATCCAGTTGTTATGGGGTGCTATGGAATTGGGTTAGGACGAATTTTAGCAGCGGCGATTGAACAAAATCATGATGAAAATGGAATTATTTGGCCAATTTCGATTGCTCCTTATCCAGTAGCAATTGTATTAATTAATGGGCAAGATGAGGTACAGGTATCTATGGCCAATCAATTATATGATGAGTTATCTGCTTCTGGTATTGATGTGTTATTAGATGACCGTGAGGAGCGACCTGGTGTCAAATTTAAGGATATGGATTTGATTGGGGTTCCAATCCGCATTACAGTTGGTAAAAAAGCGGGTGATGGAATTGTAGAGTGGAAATTGAGAAAAGAGACCGAATCTCATGATGTTTCTTTTTCAGAAGTTATTTCTAAGATTCAAGATATTATAAAAAATCATTAAATTTTGTTAATGGTTTTTTTTCGACAAAAAGAGTCAAAAAGGTTTGATATTATTTTATTGGTGATTGCTTATGATCAAAAAATTAATTGCTCCAGTTGTTTCTGCACTAGCAGTAGGAACCATTTTGGGGGTGTTTCTATTTGGCCATTATGACAAAAAGGAATTAAAAACGGTCGGGAATACTGGAATTGCCAAAGAGGTTTATTTTTTGCAAATAGGGGTATATTCTAGTAAAGAAAATATGGAGAGCAATGTTTCTAAAATACCTTATTACATTTATCAGGTGGAAGATGGAAAGTATTATGTTTATGTAGGAATGAGTTTAAAAGAAGAAAATGCACAAAAATTGAAGGATTTCTTTATATCAATCGGATATAATATTTATGTCAAGAAGTTTGGAATTGCGGATCAAGCCTTTTTAACCGTGTTAGATCAATATGATACAATGTTGGAACAGGCACCAGATACTAGTAGTTATAGTGCGATTTGTGGGCAAGTCTTGGCAAAATATGAGGAGTTGATAAATCATGGGAGTGAAGATCAAGGAACTGCCTAAAGAAGAAAGACCTAGAGAAAGATTGATTAGTTATGGTGCTAGTTCACTTAGTAATGAAGAATTGTTAGCGATTTTGATTAAAAGTGGATCTAAAAAGTTGTCTGCCAAAGAAATTGCGCAGAATTTATTATCAAAATATGAAAATATACAGGAGTTTGATCAAATTACTTACGAACAATTAGTTCGTTCTAGTGGAATTGGTGATAGTAAGGCTTGTGCAATATTGGCAGCGATTGAACTTGGAAATCGTTTACATCAATCGATTCCTACGTTAGAAAAAATGAAATTAGCGAGTGCTAATATTGTATTTGAATATTATCAGCATTCATTATCTAAAAAAAGACAGGAGCATTTTTATTGTATTTATGTAGATAATCAAAAGCGTTTTTTGAAGGAAAAGTTATTATTTGTGGGAACGTTAAATCATAGTTTGGTTCATCCCAGAGAGATTTTTAAAGAAGCCTATTTGATTGAGGCTTCTGGAATTATTTGTGTTCACAATCATCCATCTGGAGTGGTGACACCAAGTAGAGATGATATCATGTTGACACAGCGTTTAAAAGAAATAGGGCTATTGTTGGGAATTCCAGTTTTAGATCATATTATTATTGGAGATTATTATTATAGTTTTTTTGAAAATGATAACCTGTAGTTTTAAAAATGTGATATTATAGTGATAAGGGTGATTTTATGTATCAAAAAAAGAAAAAGACGAAAAATATTATTTTAATTATTGTTGTAGGAGTAATTTTGTTTTTGAGTATTAGTTATTTTGTGCTTAGAAAAAAAGAACGCTTGAGTCCTATAGAGTCCTTGATTAAAGATGGCGGTTTATTTGTTCAAAAAATAATAATGGCTCCATTTTCGTTTTTAAGTGATAAAGTGACAGATCAAGAATTGAAGCAGTTAAAGGAAAAAGCAAACTCTAGTGCTTCTTTAGAAGCTAAGAATAAAGAATTAGAAAATCAAATTACAGAGCTTAAAAAGTCATTAGATTTAAATACTGTATTATCTGAACAGGTGTATTTGAATGCAACTACAATTAATCGTAATATGGATTATTGGTATCATACTATTACAGTTGATAAGGGGCGTCATAGTGGAGTAGAAAATAATATGCCAGTAGTAGTGAGTGAAGGGTTAGTAGGAACTACTAGTAATGTAAGTAATTTTAATAGTACTATAAAGTTATTAACGAATGAAGAGTTTTCACATAAGATTTCTATTAAGATCGAGGTGAATGGGCATTATGTGTATGGTCTATTATCTGGATATAATAGTACCAATAAAATGTTACAAGTAGAAGGTGTTGCTGAAAATACAGAGATTCCAATTGGTTCCTTGGTTACAACTACAGGATTAGGAGAGAATATGCCAGCAGGAATTGTTGTTGGGTACGTTAAAAATATTACTACAGATAATTTTGATTTGGCGAAATTGGTTGAGGTAGAGTCTAAAGTTAATTTTGATGAAATTCGTTATGTTACAATTTTAAAACGAAAGGGTAATGCTTCATGATGTTTTTTATTTTTTTACTAGTTATTTCATTTATAATGGAGGGGCTTTTTTCTACTATAGTGCCTATGGATAGTCTTTTTTGTCCATTATTTACGATTGTTTGTTTAATTAGTATTTATCCATATTTTAAAAAATATGATCAAAATTATTGGAAGACTTGTATTGTGGTTGGATTTTGTTATGATATCATTTATACAAATACCGTTTTGGTATATGCTGGACTATTTTTAGCGATTGGTTATTTTGCTTCTATTTTATATCGTTTTTTTCCACATCGAGTTTGGAATCATATGTTTCTTATTTTTCTTTCTTTGACTGGATATCGAGTGATTGGTTTTTTGTTATTAGTCATTACTGGAGTGATCTCATTTTCTGCTACAAGATTAATAGATTCCATTGTTTCTTCGTTGATTGTGAATCTGATTTATTGTATTTTTCTATATGGTATATTAGAGATTTTAAGGAAACAAAAAAAAATTACATTACAGCGTTAAAAAAAGAAGAGTTGTTCTTCTTTTTTATCTGGCTTCTACAATGAGTTTAATCGCAGTTCGTTCATCTCCATCGATTACAATATCGGTAAAAGCAGGAATACAAATCAGGTTTTTTCCACTTGGTGCTACAAAACCTCTGGCAATGGCAATGGCTTTAATTGCTTGATTAAGTGCTCCAGCACCGATTGCTTGTATTTCCACGCTTCCTTTTTCTCTAAAAACATTTGCTAATGCTCCAGCAACACTGTTTGGGTTTGACTTCGATGAAACTTTCAATGTTTCCATATTGATTCCTCACTTTCTACAATAATACTATATGTTTCATTCAAAGTTTTAGAATCAAAAATTTTATTTTTCGATGAGGTTTTCTAAATTTTGATATTGTTGTAGTAGGAATTTATTGATATATTGTTGATCCTGCTTTGAATATTGAGTTTCAAAGTTAGGATTTTTTACTATTTTTTCTAATGGTTTAATAATGTGTTTGATATAGAGTTGTGCGATTTTTTGATTCATGTTTGAGCCTCCTTAGTTTATGAAGATTATATCATTCAAAAAGTATTGTTGCAAGTTTCTTGCAGTTTTATGATAAAACTTTTTTGTTTTGGCATAATACTATTGGTGAGGCATATGATAGGTAACATATTAAGAAATATGAGATTAAGTGCTGGATTATTACAAAAGGAATTGGGTGCACAACTAAATTTGGCGGATACTACAATTTCGAGTTATGAGCGTGAAAATAGTCAACCTGATTTTGATACAATTTTAAAAATTGCTGAAATTTGTGGTTATGAATTTCGGATTATTAATCAGGAACAACAATTGACTACTATTGAGAAAATGTCTAGAGAGATGGATTTTTAAGAAAAAAGCTGTTTTTATGAACAGTTTTTTAGATACCTTTTTTGATTGTCGAAAGAATATATTCTTTTGATGAATCATCGCTATTGGTCCAAAGTATTTCTAGAAATACGCCAAGTCCAGGTAGGGTGATTTCCTCTTTATCTTGTATTGCTGATTCGATAGATGCTTTTATTTCATCAGTGGTTGCGTCTTTAAAATTATTATAAATGCTTTCTCGAATATCTATTTTCATTATATCATTTCCTTTCTACTTTATTTTGAAGTGGATTTTGAAATTTTATACAAAAAAGATAGTTTTTTTTTGTTGTTTGTTATATAATGATAGTAGAGGAGGAAGAATATGACAATAGCATTAATTATTATTGCAGTATTGGTAGTTTTAATTTTACTTTATGTTGCAACTACTTATAACAAATTAGTTCATTTAAGAAACTTAGTAAAGGATCAATGGTCACAAATCGATGTTCTTTTAAAAAGACGTGCTGATTTGATTCCAAATTTAGTAGAGACTGTGAAAGGATATGCGTCTCACGAAAAGGAGACTTTGGATGCTGTTATTACAGCACGTAATAAGGCAGTGTCAGCGACAACACCAGAGGCTGAAATGAAAGCCAATGGCGAGCTTACTCAGGCTTTAGGACGTTTGATGGCAATTGCAGAAGCTTATCCTGATTTGAAAGCAAATACTAATTTTATGGATTTACAAAACAATTTAAAAGAAACAGAGGATAAAATTGCTTATGCAAGACAATTTTATAATGATGCAGTATTGAACTATAAGAATAAATTGGAAATGTTTCCATCAAATATTATTGCGGGAATTTTTAATTTCAAGCCAGAAGCATTTTTTGAAGCAACGGATGCAGAAAAGGAAACACCAAAAGTACAATTTTAAGATAGAATTTCTATCTTTTTTTATTGACAACAATATTGTTCTCTATTATAATGTAGTTATTCAAAGAAAAAATAAGTAAGTGTAGCTTTGGTTTTAAGAGTAACGAGTTATTGAAGTAGTGGATGATAATTTTTAGTATGAATAAAGAAGATGATAGAAAGATGAAGGAGAGAGAAAATGGAAATGACTTTTGAACAAGCCACCTCGGGGTTGATTGCACATGCCAAAGAGGAGGGAAAAATAGAAATGCTTCATAATTTATTGCCATCAGGTGTTGCTTTTGATATTGTTGCAAGTGCTACTAATTTATCCAAGCAACAAATTATGAAATTTACATGTGAATAAAGTTTTTTTAATAAAATTAAGGTGAAGGTCCTCTTTTTGTCGTATATATTAGTAGGCAATAAAAAAACGATAATTAAGGAGGCTTAAAATGAATAATAATTATTATGGTTTGTCGAATGACTATTTATTTAAAAAAGTATTTGGGAGAAAAGAATATTGTAGACAGTTATTGAATGATGTTTTTCATAAACAAGTGGACTCTATTATTTTTTTGGATAAGGAGTTAAAAAAAGAAAACAAGGAATTGTCATATGGAATTTGCGATCTGATATTAACGACAGGGGAAACGATTGTTTTGTTAGAAATGCAAAATAAAAATTTGTTTCATATAGAAGCAAGAATATGTATGTATATTGCTTCTATATATTTAGAATATTGGGAAGATAATGATTATGGCAATATAAAACCTGTAGAGGTATGTTTAATATTGAATTATTCATATGGAGAAGAGAAAACACTAAAGGAATATCAAGCATTGGAAGTTTTTTTGA
>CAJTLA010000024.1 GCA_910576985.1 uncultured Bacilli bacterium | reverse complement strand
ATTTTTTTTTTTTTTTTGCTATAATACTATATAGGGTGTTCATATGAAAAATATATATGGGTTTACATTGTCTAAATTGGAAATATATTTTCAAGAAAAGGGAGAAAAGAAATATAAAGCAACCCAAATATTTGAGTGGCTTTATAAAAAACGCATTCAATCATTTGATGAAATGAAAAACATTAGTAAATTTACAATTTTAGACTTAAAAGAAAACTTTAAATTAGAAAATTTAACATTATTACAAAAACAAGAAGATATTGATGTATGTAAATTTTTATTTGAATTATCTGATGGAAATAAAATAGAAGCTGTTTTGATGAAACATGATTATGGGAATAGTTTATGTATATCAAGCCAAGTTGGTTGTAATATGGGATGTTCTTTTTGTGAGAGTGGTAGACTAAAAAAGGTGAGAAATTTAGAACCATCAGAAATGGTTCTTCAGATATTACAAGTAGAAAAAGAACTTGGAATTCGAGTTACACATTTGGTGTTAATGGGGATTGGAGAACCATTCGACAATTATGATAATGTCATGGAATTTATTTCCATTATCAATGAACCCAAAGGAATCGCTTTAGGGGCAAGACATATTACGATATCGACTTGTGGAATTGTTCCAAAGATACTAGAGTTTATGAATCATGGAAAACAAGTGAATTTGGCGATTTCGTTACATGCACCTAATAATACCATTCGGGATTCTATTATGAAGATTAATCATATTTATAAAATCGAAGAAGTGATTGATGCTGTAAGAAAATATATTGAAAAAACGAATCGTAGAGTGACTTTTGAATATATTTTATTACGAGATATTAATGATAGTGAAGCAGACGCTATAGAATTATCAAAATTATTAAGTGGTCTTAATTGTTATGTGAATTTGATTCCTTATAATGAGACAAGTCATATTGAATATCGAAAAAGTAAAAAGGAAACTATTTTAAAGTTTTATGACACACTTAAAAAAAATTGTATTAATGTGACGATTAGAAAAGAATTTGGATCAAAAGTAAGTGCAGCTTGTGGTCAATTAAGAGCTAATTACGAGGAGGAATAGCAAATGGAGTATTATTATTTAACAGATCCTGGAAAAGTTAGAGATCATAATGAAGATAGTGTTATTATTGTAAAAAATAAAAATAATGAATTGTTGTTAGCAGTAGCAGATGGTATGGGGGGTCATAAAGATGGAGAGGTTGCTTCTAGTATTGCTATTTCTCATATTGGAAAACGTTTTGCAGAGATTAGTAGTATTGGAAATAAAGAAGATGCGATTGCCTGGATTAAAGATATTGTAAGTGAAGCGAATGTTGGGATTTATAAATATACAGCAGAGCATCCTGAAAGTGTAGGAATGGGAACTACGCTAGTGTTGGCTGTGCTGACAAGTGAATTTCTTTTGTTTGGAAATATTGGAGATAGTTCAGGCTATGTTATTAAAAATCAAAAATTACATAAAATAACTACTGATCATACATTGGTGAATTTATTAGTAAAATCAGGAGAATTGACTCCAGAAGAGGCGAAAGATCATCCAAGAAAAAATGTATTAATGAGAGCGTTAGGTGCGAATACAACAGTAGAAATGGATATTTTTGCGATTGAAACAGATATTGATGGAATATTTTTGTGTAGTGATGGATTAACAAATATGTTGAACGATGAGCAAATTATTACAGTTTTAAATGAAGAAGGAGCTTTGGAGGACAAAGTTAAAAAGTTAATTATGAAAAGTAATAATAGAGGCGGAAATGATAATATTTCTATCGCATGTTTGTTAAAGGATGGTGTATAGAATGATTATAAAGGGTCAAAAAATTGATGATCGTTATCAAATTGTCAGAACCATTGGAGAGGGTGGAATGGCCAATGTTTATTTGGCTTATGATACCATTTTAGATCGTAATGTTGCGGTTAAAGTGTTAAGAGGTGATTTATCAGATGATGATAAATTTGTAAGAAGATTTCAAAGAGAAGCAATTGCTGCAAGTTCTTTAAGTCATCCAAATATTGTAGAAATGTATGATGTTGGTGATGATGATGGAAAATACTTTATTGTAATGGAATATATTGATGGAAAGACTTTGAAAAGTCTCATAAAAAAGCGTGGTGCTCTAACAATATCTGAAGTGATAGATATTATGTTGCAGTTAACTAGTGCGGTTTCATGTGCACATGATAGTTATATTATTCATCGTGATATTAAGCCACAAAATGTGATGATCTTGGAAGATGGAAGAGTAAAAATAATGGATTTTGGAATTGCTATGGCATTAGGAAGTAATGAACTAACACAAACAAATTCTGTGATGGGTTCTGTTCATTATCTTCCACCCGAACAGGCCAATGGGAAAGGTTCTACTATGAAAAGTGATATTTATTCACTTGGAATTTTAATGTTTGAATTATTAACTGGAAAACTTCCTTTTAAAGGTGATAATGCAGTAGAAATTGCCATAAAACAAATGAAAGAGCCAATTCCAAGTGTGTGTAAAATTAATTCAAATATTCCTCAATCATTGGAAAACATTGTTTTAAAATCTTGTGCGAAAAATCCAAAAAATCGTTACGATTCTGTAAAAGAAATGAGAGAAGATATTGAAAAGTGTATGGAACCTGAAAGACAATTTGAAGAACGATATGTATACAAATATCCAGAACAAGATTTAGAAGAAACCAAAGTAATGCCACCAATTAAAGATGACAAAAAAGAGAATGGAAATTCTAAGAATAAAAAAGATAAGAAAAAGGATAAGAAAACAAATAAAATTTTAGTTATTGTTGGTTCTATTTGTTTATTACTAGCTACTATTATTGGAGTTATTACTTTAATACTTCCTAAATTGACAAAGGTAAAAGAGGTTAAAATTCCAGATGTGAAAGATATGACTGTGACTCAAGCAGAAGCAGCGCTTCGAAAAGAAGGATTGGAAGTAGAAGCTAAAGTAGAAGAAAAATATGATGATAAGATTGATGATGGAAAGGTAATCAAAACTAGTCCAGATATTGGTCGTACTGTGAAACAAGGAATTTCTATCACTTTAATTGTATCAAAAGGAAAAGAAGGTTTTGAGTTAGAAAATTATGAAGGTCAAAATTATTTAGAAATTAAAGGAAGATTAGAAGGAAAAGGTATTAAAGTGCATCCAAATGAAATTGAAATTACAGAGGAAACAAATGATCAAAAAGATGGGATGATTACAGGTCAAAGTGTTGATGCTGGAAAGACGATTAAAAAGGGTGATTCCATTACACTTACTTATACGAAATTAGTAGATGCTTATCCAGATTTTTCGGATGGAAGTTGGACTGTTGATAGAATTCAAACATTTTGTGATGAACATGATATTACTTTGACAGTCAATGAAAAAGAGGATGATACAAAACCAGATGGAACGATTATTTATCAAAGTAGAGATCCAAAAAGTAAGATAGAATCTCCTTCGACTTTACGAATAGAAGTGACAAAAAAGCCAGAAGAAAAAAAAGAAGATTCTAAGGAACCATCTAAAGAGGATGAAAAAACAGAATGAGTATGCAGGGACAAATTATAAAGTTGATTAGTAATGATTATACGGTTTTCTCAAATGGATTAGAGTACGTTTGTAAATCTAGGGGAAAATTTAGAAATCAAAAAATTAAGCCATGTGTCGGAGATTTTGTTTTGTTTGACGAAAAAAATAATTATATATTAGAAATAAAAAAAAGGAAAAATGAATTGGTTCGTCCTCCTGTTAGCAATATTGATCAAGTAATTATTGTGACTAGTACAAAAGCTCCAGATTTTTCTAGCAATTTACTAGATAAATTATTATATATTGTAACATTTCATAATATAGAACCAATTATATGTTTTACAAAGTTAGATTTATTAAATAAAGAAGAAAAAAGGGATATCGAGTTTTTAATACATTATTATAAAAAAGTTGGTTATAGAGTGTATTTAAATACAGAAATCGATAATATTAAAGACTTATTGAAAGGAAAACTCACTGTATTTACAGGTCAAAGTGGGGCTGGGAAATCCACTTTACTGAATCATTTGGATGAAACATTACATTTAAAAACAGATGAGATTTCTATGGCTTTAGGAAGAGGAAAACATACTACTAGACATGTTGAACTTTATCCTTTATTTGAAGGATGGGTTTGCGATACACCAGGTTTTTCTTCTGTCGATTTTGAGGGTATGACGAGTGGTGATATTAGAGATCAAGTACCAGAGTTTGAATTACATCGAGAGGAATGTCGGTACAAGGATTGTATGCATGATAAAGAGGATTCATGTAGAATTAAAGAATTAGTAGAAGATCACACCATTTTACCTAGTAGATATCAGAATTATCTAAAATTTATAGGTAGGTGAGAATATGTTATTATCTGCTTCTTTTCTAAGTATTAAAGAAGATAAAAAAGACAAAATTTTAAAGTTAAGTAATGAACAAATTGATTTTCTACATGTAGATGTTATGGATGGAGTGTTTGTTTCTAACAAAACAGAATGTTTAGATTCTTTAAAGAAGTTGTTGCCATTATCAATGCCTTTTGATGTCCATTTAATGGTAAAAGATACGATTTCTTATATTAAAGATTATGTGTCACTTCATCCAAGTTATATCACGATTCATGTAGAAACTGATTATGTTTTAAAAGCGATTGATTTTATAAAAGATCAAGATATTAAAGTGGGACTTGCGATTAATCCAGGTACTCCAGTTCGTAAATTGATTCCATATTTGCCTATTATTGATTTGGTTCTCGTTATGAGTGTGGAGCCAGGAGAAGGTGAGCAAACTTTTATTGAAAATACGGTGAATAAAATTAATGAATTAAACAGAATTCGTGACATTCAAGGTTATCATTATGTGATTGAAGTTGATGGTGGAATCAATGAGAGAACCGCCAAATTGTGTAAAAACGTAGATATATTGGTGAGTGGTTCTTATATTACAAATGGCAATTCTTATTCCATACAAATTGAAAAATTAAAAAAATCGTTAGATAAATGATTTAAAATACATTTTGGGAGGAAATATATGGAAGAAAAATTGAACAAAATATTAACAAATTTAGTGAAGAATGGGTCTTCTTTTGATAAAGAAGACTTAATTGATATTCAAAACTCTGTAAAACAGGTGTTAAGAAAAGATCAAAGTATTATGGAGTGTTTACAAGATTTGTCAAAAGAATTAGAGGAACAAAGTGAAGCGTTTATTTATCAAACTGCTCAAGTGATTAGTGGACTTTCTAGTTGTATATATTTACCAAATTCAGATGGGAGTTATTCTATTACTATTTTTGGTGGGAAAACGAAATATGGAGATCAAGGGCAAGAGATTGATGAAAAAACAGTATTTGATTTGGCATCAATTACAAAACTTTATACATTTTTGTTAAGTTTAATATTGATTCAAAAAGGATATTTAAAATTAGAAGATAGAGTCAAAGATTTGGATTCTAGATTTGAATCTCTTGATGATTATACAATTCATGATATATTAAAAATGTCAGGAAGTCTAAAAACGAATGGAAGAGTTACAGATGGGAAAGATAGTATAGAAGCTTTAGAAATTTTACAAACGCTTCATTTAGAGGAAGTGGATCTTTCATTTAATTCTTATACAGATATGGGATTTCTTGTTTTATCAAAAGTGATTGAAAAAATTGTGAGTGAAAAAAGTGGTCAAAAAGTTCAATTTGATCAGATTATGAACGAATACTTATTAAAACCTTGGGGATTAGAGGAAACTTTGTTTCATCCAAAAAACAGATTGGTAGCTGGAAATGGAAGTTGTGATGATATTGTTCATGATCCAAAAGCAAGGTTGTTAGGTGGTGCAGTGGGTTCTGCTGGGTTATTTGCAACTTCGAATGGATTAACCCATTTAGCAGATCGTTTATTTGCTGTTCAGAATGTTAATTTTGCTAAATTAGCAGGAACCATTATTTATCCTAATTCTAAGCAAAATCATAAGGGATATGCAGGAATTTATCAAAAGCATCCTTTGGGATTAGATAAAACATTTGTCCCAAATGAGTATGGAACAAATTCATTTGCTCATCAAGGATTTACTGGAGCATATGCGGTATTTGATCCTAAAAATAAAATTCATAATAATATTTTGGTGAGTTCTATAAAAGAAGGAGAGTCAAAAAAACCAGATGGCTTTTTTGATGCTTTTACTGTTTATCAAATTGTACAAATCCAAACAACTTTAAAAATGTATTTATTAACTCATTATTATCAAATGTTAGGATGTCAGGAAGAGGTAAAAATTAGCAAAAAAATTTAACTTCTCTAAAAAAATCAAAAATTATTGATTAATTATTGATTTTTGAGGCATATTAAAACTGTAATCATAGAGGAGGGAAAAAATGAAAAGTAACATAAAAGGTTTTACTCTAATTGAATTGTTAGCTGTTATTGTTATTTTAGCTGTCATAGCATTAATTGCAACGCCAATTGTATTAAATATTATTAATAAAGCAAGACAATCGGCAGCAGCTGATAGTGTTTATGGTGTTATGGAAGCTGTGAAATTAACTTATACAGAATCTTTATTGGATACAGACTCTATCTCACTTCCACTTTCTATTACTTGTGATGGATCGAAGTGTAGTAATGGAGGAACTGGTGATGATGAAATTATTGTAAGAGTAAGTGGAACATTGCCAACAGCAGGAACGATTATTTTAAATGACAATGGGACATTCAATGATACTCCAGCTGATACTCCAATTGTTGTAAATAATTTGAAGTGTAAGATTGCAAGTCAAAAAGTAACTTGTACACCGTAATATGATTATAGAAAAAACTGTTAATTGATGTTTTTTATCATTTAACAGTTTTTATTTTACATATTGGTCATATAGTTTTTGGGCAATTGGCTTGTAATCATCAAAATTGGAGCTGACTTTATTTCCATATATGTCAACACTGGAAGGCGATTTATCATATTTGCTATATCCAAATGAACTATAGTAATTTGAAACGCCTTGGTGGGTAGTTCCCCATAATTTTCCATTGCTTTCTACAACAGATTTTGATGCTTGAAATATCATATTGTTTGGAATGGTAAATTTTTTTTCTAATAACAATTTTGCGACTACTGTTAATTGTTTTTTTCCTGCTGCATCAATGGTTCCTCTTTTTTTAGGATAAGATGTGAATTTGTAGTTACAATAGGTTGGTGTATACATATAATATTTACCAGCACGCTTGGAGAATAATTGACACATGCTGTTTAAGTTAATTTCGCCACCAATATTTTTATGAAAGTTGTTTAAGTAAACAGCTCCTGTCATTAATTGACCTAAAAATCCATTTTTATTCCACCCAGCTTCACTACCAATGAATGATGCCAAGTTTTCAACAACTGCATCTGGATAATTGGTTGTTAAAGTTCCACCATTATTATTGCCTGGATTTGGTGTAGGTGCAGGAGGTTTTTTACTTTCTGCAATTATTTTTCCGATTTCATTCATTTCTGTTTCCAATTCTTTTTTGGTTTCTTTATTTGTAATTTTGGCTGTTGCAGCTCTTGCTTTTGATAAATCTTTTGTATCTAAGGTTGCCCTTGCTTCAGCTACTAAATTTCTAGCGTTATTAACTGCAACGGCTTCAATATCTTCTAGATTAGCACAGGTAACATATCCAGTATATCCCGTTGTATCCACTTTTCCAACAATTGATACTACAATGCTTACAAGGGTTGGAATTAGAAATACAATTGCACATGCAATTAGTCTTCTTTTAGAAGTTCTAAATCGTTCTTTCATGGCATCTACATCTCCAGCTGTGACATATTTTATCATATCGATTGTGAGTAAAACGATGGTTGCAATTGGAGTGAAAATACAGATTACTTTTACTAGTTGTGTAATCCAATGAATTATTTTTAGGACATCAACATTATCTGGGCAAGTCGTTAATATATATATAATATCATTCATTTTTATCACCTTTAATAAGAAAATTATATCATTCTCAAAAAATACAGTCAAGGATAGTCACTTGTAAAAAAAAAAAAAGTTTGTTATAATAAACGTATCAAAAATCGTGCAGAAGAGAGTGATAGTATGAAAGAGAAAGGTTTTACGTTAGTAGAGTTATTAGGTGTGATTGTGATTGTAGCGGCTTTATCTTTGATTGTTTTTCCGATTGTTATGGGGCAGTTTCGAAAGAATAAAAGTCAAATTAGTGCTGTAACTTGGCGGTTAATTGAAGAGGCAGCTAGTCTTTATGTAGATGCTAATCCTAATCAATATGAGTTGACTAATGGGAATGTTTATTGTATTACATTAAATCAATTAGTGGTTGCAGGAAATTTATCAGAGCCTTTCATTGATTCTAGTACTGGAGAGAGAATTCCTTTAAATAATACTGTAAAGGTATCGGTTATGAATAATCAATTTTCGTATTCTTTTAATGGTGAAAATAGTTGTGCAGAGGTAAGACCTTAGATAGATTGAAAAAAATTATCGTTTTTTCTAGTTATTTTTTTCTTATTTTTCATACATTTTTTGAATCTCTACAAAGTATCTATAATCAATTTTTGTTGACCTTGGTTTTGTTTGGAGGAGAATTGTGTTATCATTTTGGTAAGAGGGTGGAGTATGAAGAGAAGTCAGGTATTAATTATTTTGTTTGTTTTTTTAATTATTTTGTTATTGAATTTTAATGAATTTATTTCTAGTAGATATAATACGATTGCTTATTTGGTTATTAATGGTATTTCTATTATTACAGCTTTTATAATTTTACTTGGTAATAAGAAAATAGAGTCTAAAATTGCTTGGGCTATTTTTGTTTTGTTTGTTCCAGTTGTTGGAGTTTTATTTTATATTATTTTAGGAATAGAATATAATCGTTTTAAAAAATTTGATCCAAAAGCAGAAGTAGATCAGGTTCTTGATCAAGTATTACAGAAAGAAATTGAAGATAGCAATCATTTTAAGGAAAATTTAAAAGATCGGAATTTATTAATTCAGTATATTGAGAATATGGGTTCTTCACCTCTTTACTTAAATTGTAAGACAGAGATTTTGAATAATGGTCCAGCTAAATTTCAACGTTTAAAAGAAGAGTTAAAGAAGGCAGAATATTTTATTCATTTAGAATATTTTATTATTAAAGAAGGTACTTTATTAGATGAGATTACAGAAATTTTAAAAGAAAAAGCGATGGAAGGTGTAAAGATTAAATTATTGTATGATGATTTTGGCTGTGTTGATTTGTCAAAACAATATTTGTCTAGTTTACATAAGGTGGGGATTCAAACGAGTTGTTTTAACAAGATTGATTTTCGTCTTTTTCGGCCAAGTGTGAATTATAGGAATCATCGAAAAATTGTGGTTATTGATAATAAAGTCGCTTTTACAGGTGGAATTAATATTGGAGATGAATATATTCATAGTGATCCTTATTATGGATTTTGGAGAGATACACATATGGTTATTTATGGAACAGCTGTACGAGAGTTGAATTCTATTTTTATTCGTGATTGGTATCATACAACAAATGAGTTGTTATTAGATCCTATGTATACAGAGTATCATCCTGTTAAAAATAAATCAGGAGCTGTTCAAGTACTTTCAGATGGTCCTGATAATGGGATAGAACTGATTAAAGACAGTTTCTTTAAAATGATTATGTTGGCGAAAAAAAGAATTTGGCTTGCTACTCCTTATTTAATTCCGAATTCAGAATTGATTGTTGCACTTCAAGTGGCAGCTCAGTCTGGAGTGGATGTCAAAATATTAGTTCCAGGGAAGCATGATAAGGGGAAAAAAATGATTTATCGTGCAACACAGGCTTATTTTAGTGAATTATTAGAAGCAGGGGTCCATATTTATACTTATAGTAATTTATTTATGCATAGTAAAATATTAATTATTGATGATGATATTGCTAGTGTTGGGACTGTCAATTTTGATTATAGGAGTTTTGGTCTTCATTTTGAAGATACTGTTATTTTATATAAAACTTCTAGTATTCATACTTTGATTCAAAATTTTAAAGAAGATTTATTAGTGAGTAAGCCAATTATATTTGAAGAGTGGAAGAAAAGAAAGCAATTTCAAAAAATGGAAGAATCTTTAGTACGTATTTTTTCGCCATTGTTGTGATTTTATAGGTAATGAAAAAAATAGTGAAGTAAAAATCACTATTTTTCTTGTTCTAAAATTTTATCGATTAATCCATAATCTAGGGCTTCTTTTGCCGATAAAAAATGATCTCTTTCTGTATCTTCTTCTACACGTTTTAAGTCTTGTCCTGTGTTTTTTGATAAGATTTTATTTAATTTTTCTCTTAGTTTTAAAATACGTTCTGCAGCAATTTTAATTTCTGTTGCTTGTCCTTGTGCTCCACCTAATGGTTGATGAATCATAACTTCGCTATTTGGAAGTCCAAATCGTTTTCCTTTTTCCCCACTTGATAGTAAAAATGCAGCCATACTGGCAGCCATACCTACACAGATTGTGGAAACATCACTTTTTATAAAGTTCATGGTATCATAAATAGCCATTCCAGCGGTTACACTTCCTCCTGGAGAATTGATATAAATACTGATATCGTTGTGATTTAGAGAATCTAAATATAATAGTTCTGAAACGATACAGTTTGCACTATTATCATCAATTTCTCCACTTAGAATGATAATTCGATCTTTTAATAGTCTAGAATAAATATCATAAACGCGTTCTCCATTATTACTTCTTTCAATTACTGTTGGTATTAATCCCATAAAATTCCTCCTCATTTATATTTTAATAACAAAAAACATAAAATATACAGTAAAAGATGTGACAAAATATCTATTTTTTGGTAAAATGGATTATATAGAATAAGAGGGGATAAGATGGAAAAAGTTATCAAAGTGAATTATCGTAATAAAGAAACTAGGGAATTCATTAATGAAACCTCATTATTAGAGATTAGTGATAGTTTCAAAAGATATTATAATTATCCAATATTGATTGCAAATGTAAATAATGATCTTGTAGAATTGGGTGAAAAAGTTAGTGGAAAATGCAAGGTTGATTTTTATGATCGAAGTAGTACCATTGGTCATGCAGTGTATGAACGCAGTGCATGTTTGATGTTAATTGCAGCTGTGAAGCGTGTTTTAGGAGCTGATGCAGTACTTCATATTGAACATTCTATGGATAATGGTATTTTTTGTAGAGTGAAGGGTGTCGAATTTGATAAACCAGTAATGAAGAAAATTGAAGGTACTATGCGGGAGCTTTGTAAACAAGATCTGCACTTTTCAAAAATTTCTGTTGCTAGAATTGATGCGATTCATTATTTTAGAAAAAAACAACAGATGGATAAAGTAAAGGTTTTGAAGTATATTAGTAATACTTATGTGAATTTATATCGTTTAGAAGATGTCTATGATTATTTCTTTGGAGAAATGGCTTATAGTACAAAACAAATTGATGAATTTAAGTTAACATATATTAAAGATAATGGTTTTATTATGAGTTTGCCAACACTTACAAATCCAGAATGTACTTTAGATTATGTGCATCGTCCAATGATATTTAATAGTTTTTTGGATTACACTGAATGGGGAAGTTTGGTGGGAATTAGTGAAGCAGCAGATTTAAATGAAATTGTATCAAAAGGAAATTATAAAGAAGTGATTCGTCTTTCAGAAGCGTATTATGAAAGTCAATTAACTAGAATAGCAGATAAAATATATGACAATAAAGAGAATGTGAAATTTGTTTTGTTGGCTGGTCCATCTTCAAGTGGGAAAACCACAACAGCTAAAAAATTATGTGTTTATTTACAAAGTAAAGGATTTAGAACACATACAATATCTATTGATGATTATTTTTTATCGAGAAATGAGACTCCTAAAAATGAATTGGGAGAATATGATTTTGAATCTATTAAAGCAATTGATACCAATTTGTTTAATAAGCATTTGACAAAATTGCTTGCTGGAGAAAAAGTATTGCTTCCAGAGTATAATTTTATTGAGGGGAAAAAAGAGTTCCATAAAAATTATTTACAACTAAAAGAAAATGATATTGTTGTGATTGAGGGATTGCATGCTCTTAATGATGAACTTACAATGGCGATTGAAAGACAAAATAAATTCAAAATTTTTATTAGTCCTTTGACACAACTTAATGTAGATCATCATAATCGAATTCATACAAGTGATACTAGAAAATTAAGAAGAATTATTCGAGATAATAAGTATAGAGGATATAGTGCAGCAGATACTTTAAGAATGTGGGGAAATATTAGTGCAGGGGAAGTAAAATGGATTTTTCCGTTTCAAGATGACATTGATTCGATTATTAATTCGGCACTTGTATATGAGTTGGGGGTATTGAAGACATATGCAGAACCGCTTCTTTTCTCTGTAGAGGAGACAGATCCAATTTATCCAGAAGCAATTCGATTAATTAATTTTCTACGAAATTTTTTACCTATTCCAAGTGATGATGTACCAAAGGATTCTGTATTAAGAGAGTTTATTGGTGGAAGCGGATTTTAGTGGTTATATATGGAAAAAGCAGTAAAAGAAGCACTATCTTTGATTTTGGAAGATTGGCTTAACAGTAGTGGGAAAACGTTTGATGTGATGACAGAGGATGTTGCATCTACAAAAACTATTTTTTGTACTTGTTTAGATGCAAGATTTATTCGTTATCAAATATTAGAAAACAAATTAATTATTGGAAGTAAAAAAATCTATATTTATAGTAAGTAATGATGAAAGGAAATGAAAAAATGATAAAAGTAGCAATTAATGGGTTTGGAAGAATAGGAAGATTGGTATTTCGTTTGATGGAAGAAGATCCATCTTTTGAGGTGGTAGCGATTAATGATTTAACAGATGCAGAGCAGTTAGCTTATCTTTTAAAATATGATACGAATCATAGAAGATATCGTGAAACAGAAATTTGTTTTGAAGAAAATGATATTGTTGTAGGAGGAAGACATATAAAGGTGTATTCAGAAATGGATCCAACAAATTTGCCATGGAAAGATGTTGATGTTGTATTTGAATGTACTGGAAAATTTACAGATAAAGAAAAAGCAATGTCACATGTTCATGCTGGTGCGAAAAAGGTGATTATATCAGCTCCAGCAAAGGGGGATTTGAAAACGATTGTTTATAATGTAAATGAGAATATATTAGATGGTACAGAGGAAGTGATTAGTGCTGCTAGTTGTACAACTAATTGTCTTGCTCCTGTTTTAAATGTTTTGGAGCGTCATTTTGGAATTGAAAAGGGGTATATGACAACCATTCATGCTTATACAAATGATCAAGCGATATTAGATGTAGCACATAAAAAAGGTATTTTCGCTCGTCGTGGAAGAGCTGCAGCAGCGAACATGGTTCCAACTTCAACTGGAGCTGCAAGTGCAGTAGGTCTTGTTCTTCCTAGCTTGAAAGGAAGACTAGATGGAAGTGCGATACGTGTTCCAACTTCAACTGGTTCAATGATTGATTTGACTTTAGAATTAAAGCAAATTACAACAGTAAAAGAGATTAATAAAGCTTTAAAAGATGCTTCTAATGAGACTTTGGGGTATACGGAAGATCCAATTGTATCAAGTGATATTATTGGAGATCAACATGGTGGTATGGTTGATGGTTTACTTACTGATATTTTACAAGTAGATGGAAAACAATTGGTTAAGATTGTTGCTTGGTATGATAATGAAATGGGATATAGTGCACAAATGGTGAGAACTGCTAAATATTTGTTTAAAAACTGATTTTCCACATTTTAAGATTTTGTTGTATAATAGAGATTCATAAAAAAGCACCGATTCAGTATTGAAACGGTGTCTTTTTTTAGAACTTCATTTGGGATGTCAGGTACTATAATGAAATTCAGTACCTTTATTTATTTTTTTCATACAATATTATGATTGGAGTTTGATTTATGAATAAAATAGATAGAGATTTTTATCACTTAGTTGATATTTTAAGAAATTCTTCTAGAGAACAAATTTTGTTTCAAATTAAAGAAAATTTTAAGCAAGTTCCAGAAGAAACACAGAAATCATTAGAAGATTATTTTGCTAAGTTTGATTATTGGGGAAAGTTAGATTTTAAAAATGATGAATTTGAGGAAATTGAAAACAAAGTGGATTCATTTGTAAATCATTTAGATGATTATGTTTGGTTATATGAGAAATTAAAAGATTATCGTTCTAAAAAGTTGTTATTGGCGATTCTTAGAAATTGGTATCAATATGATTTTTCTATGTTGAGTGAAACAATCGAAAATACATTTCCAGATTATTTTGATTTGGATATAGTGTCTTGTGATTCTAATGAAGTTGTTGTTGATTTAGGTGCTTATATTGGTGATACCATTTATAGTTATTTGGATTTGTTTGGCGAAGAAAGTTATCAAAAAATATATTGTTATGAAATTACTGATGAAAGTTTTGAGTTTTTAAAATCAAATACTGGTAGATATAAAAATATTGAATGTATCAAAAAAGCAGTTAGTGATAAAAAGGGAACATTATATATGGAATCTAGTAGTGTGGATGCATCTGCGAATACAGTGGCAGAAGCGGGAGAATTATTAGTAGAAGCAGTTACGATTGATGAAGATATTACAGAACCTATTACATTAATTAAAATGGATATTGAAGGTGCTGAACAGAAGGCTTTGTTAGGTTGTAAAAAACATATTGTTCTTGATCATCCTAAGTTGTTGTTATCTGTTTACCATAATCATGAAGATATTTGGAAAATTCCTAGAATGATTGAAGAGATATGTCCAGGGTATGATTTTTATTTAAGAAATCATGGAGGACCTATTTTTCCAACTGAAATCACTTTACTTGCTATTTATAGAAAAGTCTAATTTTTTAGATTTTTTTTTCAAATGTGGTTTGGATCAAAAAAAAACTACTTTTGTAGTTTTTAACGGTTATAGAATTCAACGATTAATGATTCATTAATGTCAGCATTTAATTCGCTTCTTTCAGGATATCTAACATAAGTTCCAGCCATTTTAGATTCATCGTAAGTTACAAATTCTACACGTTTTTGTAATGCTTCTAAAGAAGATTTAATAATGATCATTTCTTTTGCATTTTCTTTCACGGCAATGATATCTCCAGGTTTACAACTATAAGATGGAATATCTACTTTTTTTCCGTTTACAGTAATATGTCCATGATTTACTAATTGTCTTGCTCCTTTTCTAGTAGTAGCAAATCCAATACGATATACAAGGTTATCTAAACGACTTTCTAGTAATTTTAAGAAGTTTTCACCATGAACACCTTTTTGTTTTCCTGCTTTTATAAATAATGTATGAAATTGTTTTTCGCTTAATCCATACATAAATCTAACTTTTTGTTTTTCTTGTAATTGAACTCCATAGTTAGATATTTTTTTTGCTCGTTTACTTCCGTGTTGTCCTGGAATAAAAGGACGTTTTGATAATTCTTTGCCTGTTTCTAGTACAGAAAATCCTAAACGACGTGATTTTCTATAAATTGGTCCTGTGTATCTTGACACAAAAATCTCTCCCTTCTTGCTTACACCTGAAGCTATTTTGCTAGATCATAGGGTGCCGTAAACTAATATCTTCGCTTTGCAGCAAAAGTTACAAATAACCCCTAGAGGGAATACTCACTTTATGATCTTAAAAAAAACGCTGCTTAGATATACGCATTTACAATTATATTATTTTTTCTTTGCATAGTCAATATAAAATATGCAATAATAATAAAATTATATGTGAAAAAGTAAAATTTTTGTCAAAAACGATCGATTATATGATAAAATTATAATGAGTAAATAATTGAGGTGATGATATGGATAATGTGACTTTATTATTTGTGACTTTTTTTCTACTTTCTGTTGTAATTATTATTTCAGTTCTAAATATCATTCAACTTAGAAAAAATAAAAAAATGAAAAAGATATTGGAAAATTTAGAAATTGAGAAAAATGTGATTAATAGTACACCAATTATTCCAGAATTAGAAAAAGTAGAAGCGTTTATGAAAAGTGGAAGAATGGGCGTACTTTATGATGAGTGGAAAAAGAGATTAGAAAGTATTAAAGAAGTACAAATTCCAAAGATTACAGATTTAATGTTGGAAGCCGATTATTCTTTGTCACAGATGGATTATAAAAGTACACTTTATAAAATTGCGAAAATAGAGACAGAATTGTCAAAAGTAAGGGCAAATTCAGAAGGTTTATTAAAAGAAGTTCAAGATATCACCAATAGTGAAGAAAAGAATAGAAATATCATTACAAAATTGAAAGCGGATTATCGTTCTCTTTATCAGAAGTATCAAGATACAGCTGATGAATATGGAGAAATTAGTAAATATGTTCAGATGCAATTCGAGAATATTGCGAAACGTTTTGAGGCGTTTGAAATCGCAATGGATCATAGTTCTTATGAAGAGATTACTTCTATTATTAAATCGATAGAAGGTATGTTAAAACATATGGCAGTAGTAGTTGAAGAAGTGCCTGCTATCATTTTATTGACTGATTCCATTTTACCAAAAAAAATAAAGGAAATTGTCGCTATTTATGATTCTATGGTTAAAGAAGGATATCCACTTGATTATTTGAATATTGAGTATAATGTTAGTGAAGCTGAAAAGAAAATGAATGATATTTTAGATCGTGCTAAAGTGTTAAATTTAGAAGATAGTTTATTTGAATTAAAAGTATTACTAGAGTATTTTGAGTCTGCTTTTAATGATTTTGAAAAAGAAAAAATGGAACGTAATAAATATGAAGAAGCCAATCGTTCATTTAAAACAAAATTAGAACATATGAATGAGGTTGTTTTAGAGATTTTTTCTAGTATGGATCAGGTAAGAAAGACTTACAATTTGTCAAGAGCAGATGTTGAGGTTTTAAATCAAATCCATGAAGATTTAGATCATTTAAATAATGATTATGTTATTTTGTTAGGACATACTGGAAATCATACATTCGCATATTCTAAATTAACGAAAGAAGTTGAAAATTTGGTAGTTCGTTTAACGAATATAGAAAATAATTTGGATGAAACTTTAAATACGATTGGTAGTATGAGAGATGATGAAGTAAGGGCAAGACAACAATTAGAAGAAGTAAAGTTAATTTTGAAAGATGCAAAAAGTAAAATTAACGATTATAATTTGCCTGTGATTCCTAAAAGTTATTTTGTAGAGCTTAGTGAAGCTCAAGCTGCTATTAAAGAAATTGTAAAAGAGTTGGATAAAAAGCCAATTACAATAGAAGTTTTGAATACAAGAGTGGATACTGCACGTGATTTGGTATTAAAATTATTTACTAAGACTAAGGAAATGATGAAAACTGCAATGTTTGCAGAAATGGCAATTGTGTATGGAAATCGTTATCGAACATCAGTAGAGGATTTGGATAAACAATTAATTTATGCTGAAGTATTATTTTATAAGGGAGAATATAAAAAGTCGTTGGAATTAACCATTAATAGTTTAAATAAAGTAGAACCAGGAATTTATGATAAGCTATTAAATTTGTATGGAAATGAATAAGTCATAATTTTATGGCTTTTTATTTGTGATTTTTTTTGATATAATCAAACAAGAAAGAAGAATGATTATGCCTGGTCAATTTTTAGAAAAAATGAAAATATTGTTATCAAATCAAGATTATGAAAAATTAATACAAAGTTATCAGGAACAGCCTAGAAAATCAATTCGATTGCAGCTTCAAAAAATGAGTCCTAAAAAATGGGAACTGGTTTGTCCGTTTGATATTTCATCGATTCCCATTGTAGATGGTGGTTATTATATTCATGAAGAAAAGATTGGAAATCATCCTTATCATCATGCAGGTTTGTTTTATGTTCAAGAGCCGTCTGCAATGTTGCCTCCTTTATTGGTTCCATTTCAAAAGGATTTTAAAATTTTAGACTTGTGTGCATCTCCTGGTGGTAAAACATTGGCTCTTTCTAATCAGGTTCCAAATGGTTTTGTTTTAGCAAATGAGGTTAATTATAATCGTGCGAAAAAATTGCTTAGTAATGTAGAACGTTTAGGTCTTAAAAATGTAGTTGTTTCATCAATGTCTGTTGATTCATTAGAAAATATTTATCAAGAATATTTTGATGTGATCTTAATTGATGCACCTTGTTCTGGTGAGGGAATGTTTCGAAAAGATGGGGCCCTGAAAAAAGATTGGTCTATTGAAAAAGTAGATCAACTGAGTATAGTTCAAAAGGAATTGTTAGAAAAAAGTGCTGGTATGTTAAAAGAAAATGGGTACTTAATTTATTCTACTTGTACTTTTGAGGTAAAAGAAAATGAACAACAAATTGTAGAATTTTTGAAAGGTCATGAATTTGAAATTGTACCAATCAAAAAAGAGTTTGAGGAATATACTAAACCAGGTGTTGTTGTTGATCCTAATTATTCTACAAATCAGGCACGACGTTGTTATCCTTTCTTGTATGGAGAAGGTCAATTTATGGTTGTGTTGCAAAAGAACTATCAACATAATTATAAAAAAGTGGAAGATCATTTACAGGATTTATCAGTATTAGAGCGTAAAATTGTGAATGCTTTTATAGAGGAAAATTGTATTCATTTTGATTATGTTTTAAAAAAGTATCAAAATAATATTGTCATTCTTCCTCATGATGTGATTGTTCCGAGAATGACATTATTATCTTGTTTTGTTAAGATGGGAGAAATTGTAAATTCCAGGTTTGTTCCTCATCATCAGTTTGTAAAAGCGTATGGTAATCATTTTAAAAATCAATGTCATTTGTCACTTTTTGATGATCGGTTATGTCATTATTTAAAAGGGGAAGAGGTGGAGGCTTTTGTCGATGATGGATATGGAGTTATCATGGTGGATGGTTATCCACTTGGATTGTATAAAGCGAAGAATCATCGATTGAAGAATCATTATCCTAAGGGATTACGTTATCAATAGGAGGTTTTATGAAACATTTAATTTTAATTAAATATGGAGAGTTAACGACAAAAAAAGCCAATCGGAAAGTTTTTATTAATATGTTGGCGAAAAATATTCAAATGCAATTAAGAAATTATGAAATTAAGATTCAAAAGGATCGTGTTCGGATGTATATTGAGGTAGAGGAGCGATATATAAAAGAAGTCGCTGAAATCTTAACTCATATCTTTGGGATACATAGTATAGTTATTTGTTATCCAGTCGATACTAATACTGATAAAATAAAAGAAAAAGTTTTAGAATTATTAAAGGAAGTTTCGTTTCATACGTTTAAAGTAGCAACGAAAAGAGCTGACAAGAGTTTTCCAATTCCTTCTATGGAGTTTAATAATGTGATTGGAGGACATGTTTTAAAAAATATTGACTGTAAAGTAGATGTGCATGATCCTGATATTATTTTACAAATTGAAATCCGAAAAGAGGGTACTTATATTTATACTGATGAAATTCAAGGTATTGGTGGATATCCCGTTGGTATTCAAGGCAAAGGTATGCTTATGTTAAGTGGTGGGATTGATAGTCCTGTTGCTGGTTATATGGCTTTAAAAAGAGGGGTTGATATTGAATGTTTGTATTTTGAGTCTCCACCTCATACTAGTTTAGAAGCTAAAAATAAAGTGATTAAGTTGGCTTCTATATTAAATCAGTATTCTGGAAGTATCAAAGTTCATGTTGTTCCTTTTACAAAGATTCAAGAGGCAATTTATAAGAATGTACCAGATAGTTATATTATAACCATCATGAGACGAATCATGTATCGCATTGCAGAACAATATGGAAAAAAGCGAAAGTGTAAAATCATTATTAATGGAGAAAGTATTGGGCAAGTTGCAAGTCAAACATTAACAAGTATGAGTGTAATTAATGAGGTTACCAATATGCCAGTGATTCGTCCTGTTGCGTGTTTGGATAAATTAGAGATTATTGAAATTGCAAAAAAAATTGGAACTTATGAAACTAGTATTTTACCATTTGAGGATTGTTGTACGATTTTTTTGCCCAAACATCCTGTGATTCATCCTGAGTTAAATCGTGCGAAAGAATATGAATCGTATTTTGATTATGAATCGTTGATTGATGAGTGTATTTGTAATATTGAAGTTGTGACTGATTTTTGTAAAAATTACGAAGATTTATTATAACCATATTTTACCAATATTTTTTATGTATGAAAAAACCAATTGTACGCATTCTATTAGTGTACAGGAGGTGAAAGCCATGAAAAATAGTTCAAATACTCAAAAATTAGTAGTACCTGGTGCTAAACAAGCAATTGAACAAATGAAATACGAAATTGCTAATGAATTAGGTGTTACTATGGGTCCAGATGCCACTAGTAGAGCTAACGGTTCTGTAGGTGGAGAAATCACTAAAAGATTAGTGAAAATGGGTGAACAACATTTAGGTGGTTCTAACTATACAAAATAATTTAAAAAATGGACAGTAGATTTTGCTGTCTTTTTTCATATCTTCCACTATTTGTTAGATATAGTTTGTTTGTGTTTACAGATAATAATATTAAAGGAGGGGAATGATATGAGACAAAATCGATTAGTGGTTCCAGGTGCTAAGGAAGCTATTGATAATTTAAAATACGAAATTGCTCGTGAGCTTGGAATTACTTTAGGTGCTGACACTACTTCCAGATTAAATGGAACTGTAGGTGGAGAGATGACCAAGCGATTAGTTCATCTTGGTGAACAACAGTTAAAAGGACAACGATAAATATGAGAAGAGAAATGACTTTACAGGAATATATTGATGCTATTTATTATGGTAAGCAATATTATGAAAATGTAGAAAAAAAAGAATCGGATCAGTAGGTTCGATTCTTTTCTATGAAATTAATTTTGATATGTTTCGATTTCTTCTTTTGTAAGACCAGTTATTTTCATAATCAAGTTAAGATCCATTTTTTCTTCTAACATTTTTTTGACAATTTCCTTTTTATTTTCTAAAATTCCTTCTTTTTTCCCATCCTCTATTCCATTCAGATATCCATCCTCTTTGCCATCATCATA
>CAJTLA010000023.1 GCA_910576985.1 uncultured Bacilli bacterium | reverse complement strand
CCTTCTGCTTCTACTACGGTAAACTTACGTACTACTGTTGTCTCATTTCCTGCTTGATCGATTGCCTTATAACTCACAGTTTGTTCTCCTAACATGGCTGTTAATCCACCTGTTGTTTCTACTGTTGGTGTGATTCCACTATTATCACTTGTTACTACCCCTGTCATCAGATTATATCCTGTTGCTTCTGTAATTTTAACCACTGTATTTTCTGGTACTGTAATACTTGGTTTTGTATTATCTAACTTATAAATTCCACTACTTACTGTTTTAGTGTTATTACTAGAGTCTATTGCTGTTACTTCTATTCCGTAATTTCCTGTTCCATTTTCTAATGTTACTTTTCCTCCTGAATCAATTGTTTGTTCTTCTCCTCTGACATTATCTTTGATAATTACATAGGTAATACGATTTACTTTGATATTGTCTGTTGCTGTAATTGTGACTGTTTTACTTTTTACAAATTTACTCTCTTCATTTGGTGTAATCACAATCTCTGGTTTTGTTTGATCTGTTACTACAAAGGTTCTAATCTTTTCACTACGATTTCCGAGTGTATCACTTACTGTATATGTAATTTTATAAGTATTTGGAATCTTCTCTAATGTTCCTGTTGTTATAATTTGACTATTTTCAATTACACCATCTACATTGTCTGTCACTGTTACTCCTGTAAAGATATCATATCCTTCTACTTCTTCTGATTCTAGATTCACTGTCTCTGGTTCAAATGTTATTGTTGGACCTAATGAATCTACTTTATAAGTCTTAGTCAACACATTTGTATGATTATTATTATCTGTTACTGTAACTGTTACTTCATAAATTCCTGTTTCATTGAATGTTAGTGTTTTTGTTAATCCTAACACACTTTCTTTTTTGATTGACTCTCCATCTTTTTTGATTTCATAGGTAAATGATTCTACCTTATTTGGTCTTACTCCACTCACAGTAATCAATACTTCTTTTTCTTTTTCATATGTTTCATTACTTTCTGTCATTGTAATTACTGGTATCATTTGTAATACCACTACTGTTCTTTCTACACTGACTGTTTTCTCATTACTACTTGTTTCATATTTTATAACATAAGTTCCTTCTACTGAAGTATCGATACTAGTCACTACTTCATTATTTTTCTTTATTTCAGTCGTATATTCTAAAGCATCTCCTGCTTTTGTCCGAGCTACTGCTCCAAGTTCTTTATAAGCACCATTGAGTTCCACATAAACAGTAGAATCCCCATTTAAACTAATCACTGGATCTTCTTTATTTAAATCTGGTATTTTTCCTGTTGGATTCTCTGTAATTTCTACATCCTCTTCTTTTCCATTCGCACAATACTCTTTGTTACAAATATTGTCGATGATGATGTTTCCATCACCATCTACATAAATAAATCCATTTCCATCAATTCTTCCACTGATCTTAACATTTTCATTTCTCTTTTTATCATTTACTGTTAATAAGGTTAATTTTTCTTGTTCATAAAAATATAATCTTGGAGCATAGAAATTATCATCATGATGATCAATCCTAACTGCTTCTATAATTCCATCAATACTCCGTTCAAATGCAGCCTTCTTTGATTTTCCAATGACATTTAATATGATTGGAGCCACAATTAACGCAATCACTCCGATTATGATAATGACTGCCAAAAGTTCTATTAGGGTAAAGGCTTTATTCCTTATGCCCCCCCCCTAGGTTACTATTTGTTACTTTCATATTCCTTCCTCCTAAAAAAATTTCAAAAATTGAAATCTATTCTATAAACATAGTATAACCTTTTTTTTATCGAATTTTGTCACTTTGTAACTATATGGTTAACAGAAATTTTTCAAAACATTAAACCTTATTTATTTCTATTTCTTTCATTAACCAAATTTCTTTTTTTATTCATCCAATACTTAAAATCTAATTTTACTTCTTTCAAATCCTACATTTCTTTCATTTTCCCCCCCTTCTTCCTTATGATACATTGTCTATCAAACAGGAGGAGTATCATTGAGTATTAAACTTAAAAACGATCACACAACTTTCTTAAAAGACTGTGCTCTCATTACAAAAAACGATCCAGATTATCAGTATGTCATTGAACTAAAACGTTTAGAAGATATGACTGAAAACGAAAAATTTTCCATTTTCTCAGACACTATGTTTAAAACTATGTTTTTTAATGAAAATAAAAAAAATACAGTTGTAAATTACTTTCTTATATCTTAGATGTTCCTTATGAAGTTTTATTAAATAATTTGAGGTTTGGCAAAAACGAACTTGATAAGAAAAAACAAAACGACAAAGGCGAAAGAGCAGATTATGTTGCCCATGTCATTGGTTCTACCATCAATATCGAAATCAATTGCAATGGCAAAATGTATATAGTAGAACGTAACCTTGAATATGCGAATCGACTATATGGAAACAAAATTAAAATAGGAAGTCAATATCATTACACACAAACCATTTCCATCAATATCAACAATTATGCTTACAAAGGAAAAGACAAAATCAAATATACCCATTATCTAAAAGATGAAGACAATGAAGCTCTCACTGATAAAATCATTGTCATTCAAATTTATGTACCCAATTTAATCAAAAAATGGTATACTAGTGGAGTAGAGAACTTAACAGAAGGAGAACGTTTTTTACTAGCGTTAGTCATACCTGATATCAATATAGCTTTCAAATTAGGAAAGGATAACGAAATTATGGAAGAGTATATTCATGAGGCAAAAGAAGTAAGCAATGATAATGAGTTTCGAGATTTCTATAGCAAAGAATGGAAAATCATGGACCAAGGGTATCAAGATGGAGAATATGATGGAGCTTTAAAAAAAGAAACAGAAATCGTAAAAAAAATGTTAGAAGAAAACATAGATATTAATCTGATTATGAAAGTTACTGGTCTATCTCAAGAAGAGATTGAAGCATATCAATAGATATGCTTTTATCATACAAAAAAAGAATGAATCATTTCATTCTAAACAAATACATACTCAGGTTTTTGATATCTCACATCTTGTGATTCACAAACATCATATTTCGAATTTGTAATCACTTTATTTGCTTTTAAACTTTTTTGCACATCAATAATTCTTTGATTTTTAGAACCTCGAAACTTTACATCGAAGCTTTTTTCAGCCAAAACAAACTTTCCATCTACAAGAATATCAACATAATGTAGCAAATCTAATATACTTTTTTTTGTTTCAGACATTTGAAGCAACTGTTCAAATGTATATCCAGTATAACACCATACATTTAACCCAATTTCTTTTGCATGCTTCGCAATAAATGCACAAGATTCTGCCTGACACATAGGATCTCCCCCTGATAATGTAATCCCATCCTGTCCTACAAGTCCATCTAAAATTTTAAGAATCTCATCAACTTCTATTAAACTCCCACCATCAAATGAATGTGTATGAGGATTGTGACAACCATAACAATTGTGAACACAGCCCTGTGTCCAAATTACAGTACGAATGCCTTCTCCATCTACAATACTATCTGATTCAATGGGTCCTGATAAACGTATTTTCATTTTGAACAACTACAGTCGTATGTATGCTTTACTCGATCATGTTCCTCTGCTCTTTTTCCATTATTAAATCTGTCAACAGTTCCTACCAAATACCCCGTAATTCTTCTAATGCGTTCAAATCCTACGCCTTCTCCTGTCATTTTTTCTCTTGTTTCTACTTTTTCTACTTGTTTTTCCATTTTCATTCCCTCTCTCTATTTATGATAACAATCTAATTCTTTTAATTTTTCTACACTTACTGCCTCTCCAGCACGTCTACCACACCTTGGACAAACATCTTTAATAATTCCAACATATCCACATACTGGATCACGATCTACAGGATGATTAATTGCACCATATCCAATTCCAGAATCCTTCATTACACGAACAATCTTTTCAAATGCTTCTATGTTTTCTGTTGGATCTCCATCTAACTCAATATAACTAATATGTCCAGCATTTGTTAACGCATGATATGGAGCTTCTAATTTCAATTTTTTTACTATAGAAATATTATAATAAACTGGTACATGGAAAGAGTTCGTATAATAAGCTCGATCCGTAACCCCTTTTATTTTTCCATAAATCGCTTTATCAATATTAATAAATCTTCCAGATAATCCTTCTGCTGGCGTTGCTAAGCAAGTAAAATTCAAATTGTATTTTTCTGAATACTCATCACATTTTTTTCGCATAAATGAAATAATTTTAAGACCTAATTCTTGAGCTTCTTCACTTTCTCCATGGTGCTTTCCAATTAAAGCTTTTAAACACTCAGCGAGCCCGATAAAACCAATACTTAAAGTTCCATGTTTTAATACTTTTCGTAAACGATCAGTTGGCTTCAATTTTTCAGAATCTAACCAAACACCTTGTTCTAACAAGAATGGAAAATTATAAAGTCTTTTATTACATTGAATCTCAAAACGTTCTAACAATTGGTCTTTTACCATATTCATCATTTCTTCTAACTCTTCAAAAAATCCATTCAAATCAGTTTCTTCACGACTAACAATTCCATGTCGAATTCCTAATCGAGGTAAATTAATAGAAGTAAACGATAAATTTCCTCTACCTGGAGTAATCGCACGATCTGGATCAACAACATTTCCAATCACTCTTGTTCGGCAACCCATATAACCTACTTCTGTACGATAGTCTTCTGGATTATAATACATTGCATTAAATGGAGCATCTAAAAATGAAAAATTTGGAAATAATCGCTTGGCTGATACTCTACAAGACAACTTTAATAAATCATAATTAGGATCTTCTGGATTATAATTTACTCCTTCTTTGACCTTAAAAATAGAAATTGGAAAAATCGGAGTTTCGCTACGACCAAGTCCAGCTTCTACTGCAAGCAAATAATTTTTACTAGCAAGTCTTCCTTCTGGTGTAATATCTGTTCCAAAATTAATAGAAGAAAATGGAACTTGAGCTCCTGCTCTAGAATGCATCGTATTTAAATTATGAACAAATGCTTCCATAGCTTGATATGTAATACGATCAGTTCTTTGTAAAGCCTTCTCTTTTGAAACCTCAAAAATGTGAAATACTTCTTCAGAATTTTTTGCCAGTGGTTCAAATTTTTCTAAATTTACTTCTATTGTTTCTAGTTTATCAATTTCTTTTGTAATTGCATTCATATTCACAAAATTCAAAAATCCTGAATAATCCAACAAATCATAAACAGATTGTTTAAATTGTTTTTTAAATGTTTTTAATACACCAGGTGCCATATAATGATCAAACGCTGGAATTGATTGTCCACCATGTTGATCATTTTGGTTTGACTGAACCGCAATTGCTGCCAAAGCTGCATAAGACATAATATCATTTGGTTCTCTTAAATGGCCATGTCCTGTAGAAAAACCATTTTTAAATAATTTATCCAAATCAATTTGCATACAGGTAGTAGTTCCCATTGCCATAAAATCCATATCATGAATATGGATATCTCCATTATCATGAGCTTCTGAATATTTTCGCTTCATTAAATAAGCTTTCGCAAACTCCTTTGAAACAGTACTACCATATTGAAGCATTGTTCCCATTGCTGAATTTCCATCAATATTCGCATTTTCACGTTTTGTATCTTCTTCATGAGCCGATTTTAATCCTAAACCTTCAATTGTTTTTAAAAATTTATGTAATTTCTTTTCATCACTAAACAATTGTCTTGACTGTGCTCTACGTTCTCTATATTCAGAAAAATGTTCATAAACATCTTGATACCCTTTTTTTTGAAGTTCTACTTCAATCATATCTTGAATATCCTCTATTTTGATTTTTTCTTCCTCTTGATATTCCTTTTCTATTTTTTTTATCACAGCCATATAAACCTTGTTGATATCTTTTTCTGTATATTTAGGAATTCTATTTGAGTCATCATCTTCATCTAGTTGAATAAAATGGTCAAACGCTTTTTTAATAGCCATTGCAATTTTTGTGCCATTAAAATCTACTTTTTTACCATCTCTTTTGACTACTGTTAAAGTAGCAACCTGTTCTTCTAAACCTACCATAAACCTAATTTCCTCTCTCAATTTTTTCTACAATTTCAGTATAGTCCAAATTAACAAAAAAGTCAAACAATTGTTTCTAATTTTTTATGTTTTTTTTTGCCATTTTCATCAAACCTTTGTTTTTCAACATTTTCTAAAAAATCACTTTTTTGAAATTAACGTTTTTTTACATTTTCTATTTTTTTATCACTTTTTCAAGTTGCTTTTTCTATTTACCCCTTATTTTATAACATTTTTACGTTTTTCTATTTTTGTTTTTTTCAGAAAAATCAATTTATTCTTTTTTCGTTTTTTTCACTTTTTAATTTTTTTGCTTCCTAAATTTCTTTATTTTCAAAGGGCAAATTAAAAGCGAACAAACTTTCTGTGTATTGTTTTTTATTCAACCATCATTTCTAGCAAATTTCTGTATGTTTCAAACAATTTTGAATATAATTTTTCTAGGTGAATAATCATGAAAAAAATTACTTTCATTTTATCCATTCTACTTTTTTTAACAATGGGGTGTCAAAAACAAAAAAATGAATTTTCTATTGAAGGAATCATCGAAAAAAATGAAAACGACATGATTGGAATTCATTATCCTTTAACAGGAATCAAAAAATTAGATCAACAAATAGAAACATATATATTTGATACCAAAAATTCATTTCACAAGCAAATTCCAAAAGAAATTTCGTTACACGATTCAGAATTGAATATTGATTATGAATATTGGACCATAGGAAACAGATATCATAATATTGTTCTCACTACCTTTATGACAACATTTCATCTAGCACATCCAATTCATGACATAAAAACATTCGTCTATGATGAATTAGAAAAAAAATTTTTAAATTTAACAGATATTGCCAATATAAATAAAAGTAATATAAAAAAGGAACTCATTCATTTATACAAAGATTCTATTATAATAAATCAATTAGAAAGCACATTAGAACAAGAAAATTTAAAATTTACATTTAAAGAAAATAATATTACTTTATATTTTAACCCCTACGAAATCACTGCTGGTTCTAGTGGCATCATTAAATATCAAATTCCATATGAAAATTTCAAAATAGAAATTAAAAATACAGAAACAGCAAAAAATACATTCCAATATCATCCAATAAACAAAAAATTATCAATTACAAAACCTACTATCGCTCTCACCTTTGACGATGGTCCTAGCAAATATACAAAAGAAATTGTAAATTTATTAAAAGAATATAACGCAAATGCTACTTTCTTCATTTTAGGAAACAAAGTAGAAAACTATCAAGAAACATTAGAATTTGTACTAAAAAATGGAAATGAACTTGGAAATCATTCATACAATCATAAACAATTAACACGTCTCTCAACAAAAGATTTAAAAAATCAAATTGAGTTAACAAACAAAATTGTAAAACAAACCCTAAACTATGATATCCAATTATTAAGACCAACTTATGGATCAATTACCCCACAATTGAGAAAAAAAATCAATATGGATATCGTTTTATGGAATGTAGATACTAAAGATTGGAAATTAAAAAATGGCCAGAAGATTGCGAAAAAAGCATTAACAGATATAGAAGACGGAAAAACGGTATTAATGCATGACATTTACAAAACAACTGTTGACGCCTTAAAAATCATACTTCCAGAATTAAAAAAACAAGGATATCAAGTTGTAACAGTTAGTGAATTAAAAGAAATCGAGAAACTCCGAAATGAATCAAAAAATAACTGAAACAACAGTAATTGATATCCAATTAATTGCAACCATCCTATCAATTATCAGTTTTGGAGCAACATTTATTCTTCTCTATAATCAGAAATTATTAGAAGAAAAAAAAGAACCCCTATTTTCTAAAAAATTAACTTTAGAGTTCGTAGCATTAAATCGAATTTTTGTTTTATTTATTGTTCTTTTATTTTTAGGAGCAAATGCCATTCATTTAGAAATTGATAAAGAAAAAGGGGAAGATTTAAAATTTGATTATATTGATATTCTTTCTTCTATTTTAACTTTAATTGTCGCTTTTTTAGCGATATATGCTTCTATAAAAGCATTAGAAAATAACAATCTAGATATTGATAATTCTGTAGATGAAGCACTATAATCATACAATAAAGATTAATTTATCTAAAAAAAAAGCCTATTTGGCTTCTTCTGTTGCTCTAGTTTCTCGAATAACAGTTACTTTAATTGTACCTGGATATTGCATTTCTTCTTCAATCTTTGTTTTCACATCACGAGCAATTTTATGACTTCCTAAATCATCTATTTCTTCTGGTTTTACAATCACGCGTAACTCTCTACCAGCCTGTACTGCAAATGTTTTATCAACACCTGGCATTACATTTGCAATATTTTCCAAGTCTTGTAAACGTTTAATATAGTTTTCTAAAGAATCGTTTCTAGCACCTGGACGTGATGCTGATAATGTATCTGCTATCGCAACTAAAATTGAAATCACACTCGTTGGTTCCGTATCACCATGATGGGACTCAATAGAATTAATTACAACTTCACTTTCTTTGTATTTTCGAGCCAAAGAGCTTCCTAATTCTACATGACTTCCTTCTACTTCATGATCAATCGCTTTCCCGATATCATGAAGCAATCCAGCACGTTTCGCTAAAGCTACATTTTCTCCTAATTCGGCCGCTAAAATCCCAGCAAGCTCTGCTACTTCAATAGAATGCTGTAACGCATTTTGACCATAGCTCGTCCTAAAATGAAGTTTTCCAATGAATCCCACTAATTCTGAATCCACTTTTGTAATACCTAACTCAAACAAAGCTTCTTCACCATATTCCAATATTTTCGTATTCATATCCACACTTGTTTTTTCATATAATTCTTCAATTCTAGTTGGATGAATTCTTCCATCTTTTATCAAAGTTTCAATAGTAACACGAGCAATTTCACGACGTAATGGATCAAAACTAGATAATACAATAGCCTCTGGAGTGTCATCAATAATCAAATCCACTCCTGTCACTGCCTCAATGGTTCTAATATTTCTACCCTCTCTACCAATAATACGCCCCTTCATATCATCATTTGGTAAATTTACAACAGTTACAGTCTGATCATTAGCAACATCCCCTGCATACTTTTGCATCGAAGAAATTAACAACGACTTTGCCCTTTTATCTACTTCTAATTTAGCCTCTGATTCTGCATCTTTAATATAAGAAGCAATTTCTAAACTCATCATTTCTTCTACTTTTTTCATTACCATATCTCTTGCTTGATTTTTAGAAAAACCAGCAATACGCTCTAACAACTCAATTTGTTCTTTTCTTATCTCTTCCACTTTTACCTGTTCATTTTGGATTTCTTTTTGTTTATTAATTAAATTATTTTCCTTTTCTTCTAACATTTGTTCACGATTTTGCAACATTTGATCACGACGATCAATGCTATTTTCGCGGTTAAGTAATCTTTCTTCTGATTCCTTAATTTCTTGTTTTTTTTCTTTCACTTCTTTATCAGTTTCCGCTTTTAATCTATGTACTTCTTCTTTTGCCTCTAACAAATGATCCCTTTTTATTTTTTCTGCTTCTTTTTTTGCTTTTTCAAGTTGTGATTCAATCTTTTTAGAAATTTGATTTCCTCTTATATAATTAACAACAAAAATGGCTATCATGCCTATAAAAATTCCAATCAAGACGAGTAAAATGGAGAAAATAGCATCATTCATACACTACCTCCATTTTCTACATATTTAATCTATAATAAGTAAAATACATTATTTCACTCTATACTTATTGTAATGTTTCTATGGATAGAAGTCAAGAAAAAAATTTTTTCTATTCTTCTTCACCATTCAATGCGTATTTTAAAATAAAAGATTTAAAAAAAATTATTCCATTAAAAAAGAAGCTTTCACCTCTTTATAATTCCTCATAAGATGTAGTCATTCCTAACAATAATAAATTATTCTCATTTGGACACTGATTAAAATATATATTTTACCAAATCACTCATTTTAAAGCCATCAAAATATAAAATCAAACTCAATTTGTTAGCATCATCAGCAAAAACAATTTTCTCATTTTGATTAACTTTATATCGTATTTCCACTGATTTTCCTTTATAGAAATCCATTTAAATGAATTCTCTAATTGAAATTCGATACGATAGTTTTTTTGTATTTTTGTACATAAAAACAACTTAATAACGTATCTACATTTTTATACAAAAAAATAGAGGATTCTCTATTTTTCTTTTGCCTTTTCCTGATTTGTAGAACTTGAAGAAACATTAATGTCATAGTATTCCCTAACACGTTCTTCTAATTCTTTCATTAATTCTGGCTTTCCTTTTAAAAATTCTTTTACGTTTTCTTTTCCTTGACCTAATTTTTCACCATTATACGCATACCAAGCACCACTTTTATCAATAATACCAGCATCTGATGCCAAATCAACAATTTCACCCGCTGCAGAAATACCTTCCCCATACATAATATCTAATGTACAAGTTTTAAATGGTGGTGCCATTTTATTTTTTACAACTTTAATATTCGTCTTATTACCAATAATATCAGTTCCCAATTTTAATTGCTCTGATCTTCTAATTTCTAGTCGAACAGAAGAATAAAATTTAAGAGCTCTTCCTCCTGGTGTTACTTCTGGATTTCCAAACATAACTCCAACTTTTTCTCTTAACTGATTAATGAATATTGCAACTGTGTTTGTTTTATTAATAATCCCAGACAATTTACGAAGTGCTTGGCTCATCAGTCTCGCTTGAAGACCAACATGAGAATCCCCCATTTCTCCTTCTATTTCAGCCTGTGGAACAAGAGCTGCTACAGAGTCAATTACAATCACACTAATCGCACCACTTCTTACAAGTGCTTCACAAATTTCTAATGCTTGTTCTCCATTATCAGGTTGAGATAATAATAAGTCATTAATATTAACCCCCAAAGCAGCTGCATATTGTGGATCCAAAGAATGTTCTGCATCAATAAAAGCAGCTCTTCCTCCTTTTTTTTGAGCTTCTGCAATTGCATGTAGCGCAAAAGTAGTTTTTCCACTTGATTCAGGACCATAAATTTCAATAATTCTTCCTTTTGGATATCCACCTATCCCAAGAGCAATATCTAATGAAAGGGAACCACTAGGAATCACATCAATTTTTTGATGATCATTTTCTCCCAATTTCATAACCGCTCCTTTTCCAAATTGTTTTTCAATATCTATTAATACTTGATCTAATGTTTTATCATTCGATGCTTTTACCATGTTACTTCCTCCTCATCTTTAACAACACTATTGTATAATAATTAAAATAGTTTGTCAACACAAAAACGAACATTTGTTTATCAGATGGAAAAATATACAAAAATTAAAAAACAATATCCAAATAAACAAAAATCGAATAAAAAAGAAAGCAAATTTTTACTTTCCTGATTCCATAATAGCATCTCTATTCATGTAATAATATTGAACTCCAGATACAACCGATAAAACACAAGCAATAATAAGCAAAATGTCAGATACTTTGATATTCCATAATTCAAATGGCAAATTATAAAATAAAGTCAAAGCAATACCAATCATCATACATGCAGTTTTCCATTTCCCTGTTTTTATAGCAGCTACAACATGCCCCTGATTTCCCGCAATCATTTTAATAGAATCAACAACCGTGTCACGAAAAATAATAATCACAGGAATAATTGGATGAATAAATCCTGTTGCTGCTAAGATAACCAAAATACAATTGACCAATACTTTGTCTGCAATAGCATCCAACATTTTTCCAAAATCAGTCACAATTCCTTTCTTTCTAGCCAAATATCCATCTAAAAAATCTGTAATAGAAGCAATAATAAACAAAACCCCTGCCATTAAATACTTAATATCAATCACAATAGTTTCATTCACAAACAATTTCGGCATAGAAAATCCTGTTGCTTCAAATGGAAAAATTAAAATAACAATAACGAAAATTGTCAAAATAATTCTTGATAATGTAATTTTATTTGGTAAATTCATTCATATTCCTCCTATATATTCATCGTAATAACATTTGTTTCTTTAAAATCATCTTCATCAGGTAAATTCGTAATAACAATAGCAATCACTGCAAAAATCAAAACCAATACGCTGATAACTAAAAAGGGAATCACTGGAAAACTTTGCTTTCGTTCTAACGTATATGGAGACATAATTCGTCTAGAATCTTCGCCCTTTTTCTTTGGAGATTTTTTTTGCACCTTTTTTATATCGTCCAATGAAATTTTAGATGTATAGTCAAATAAATATTCGTTAAAATCATCTACCATGTCTTCATAACTAAGCCCTAAATATTTAGCATAGTCACGAATAAAATATTTCAAGTAAAAAATGTCTTTAAATGCATCCATATTCCCTTGTTCTAAATTATTGATTTGGGAAGGACGCAATTTCAAATCTTCTGACACTTCTTCAATGGAGACTCCCATTTCTTCACGTGCCTCTTTTAACTTTTCTCCTATTTCTTTCACATGTACACCTCTTTCATATTATGCAAACAAAAAAATAATACTTTATAAGCCATGTTCTGTTCCTATTACTAGGCGACAAACATCTATCTATCGATTACTCGATCCCATAAGAAATTCTGCTTCTTTCTTATTAGGTTCCCCTACCATAATTTGGGTTTCTCACTCGTGGGGTTTACCCGTTCCACTCTTGTCATTTCTAACAAGCATCGTCACTGTGGCACTTTATGCTTCGCTTCCCTATATTTCTACTTAGGATTAAAAGCGCCGTTAGTATTACTACTACCATAGGTTATTGTTTCCCTATGCACGAACACTATAGTCATCACAGACTATGTGAGCATGGACTTTCCTCTATGTGACAAGCACACAGCGTTTGTCAAAATATTATTCTTTTCCATAAATGATTTTTTCAAGATTTGATAGTCTTCTTAAAACATCGGCATTAGAAGGACCTCCTGATTCACCACCTTCATCACGAATCACCTCTAACTTTGTTCTCAAATTGCGAATATCTTGTTTTAACCTTAAGTTATCTTCCATTAATTCTTTCTTTTCTTTTTCCAAATCTTTAATGATGGAAGTCATTTCTTCGTAATCTCTAATAATGATGTCTAGAAACTTATCAACTTCTTGTGGACGATATCCACGTGTATCAATTTTAAATTCTTTTTCCAAAATATCTTTTACCGTTAATAAAATTCTCTCTTGGTACATAACTCCACCTCTTCATTCATCTTATATGATTCTATTGTCTCAAAAAATAGAGTATTTGTCAATTTCCTTTTTGTGGTTAACACTGAAATATATTAAAAAGAATGCCTTCATTCCATCTTATATTGTTCCAAATAATTCGGATGTTTTTTCATTATTTCTAAAAAATATGGAATTCGTTCTCTTGAATAAGCTTCCAAACACGACTTTCGTTTATCCTGTGCATATGAAACACGATCCAAAAAATTTTGATCATCCTGTAATAAATGAACAATAAAATTACTTCCAGAAAACCAAGTCAAATCCACATTAGTACCAAAATAATAAGAATCTAACATATATCTAAGACATACTTTAAAATCGAAGTTTTGTTCTGCGAGATACAACAACAAATCATCATCAAAGATTCTTTCAAACTCTGTTACATTTACCTCTTTGATTCAAAAAATAAATGATTTCGATTAGTTGTTTTTTTCTTTTTCATTTTTTGGATGATATTGAATCGTTATACGTTGACAATCAAGTGCAGCACTTAATTCCGTAGGCTTTCTTAATACATAATAATGATTTGTTTCCAATCTTTTTTTCCCGCATAAATAACTTTTCAAAGTAGGCAATATCAAATACGGATTCATTTTATCATAACCCCTTCCGTATTATAGTATATATAAAATAAATCCAGAAATCAATATCACTCAAAAAATAATAAAACTACTCATTTATTTCTAAAATAAGTAGCTCTTCGAATCGTTTCCACATCTTCAATCATTTCATTCAATATTTGCTCAATATGATGTCTATCCATTTTATCACCTCTGACGATACTATAACATATTCTATTTTTAGAATGTTGTGTTTCGACAAAACTAGAAAAAAGACTCAAAATCAGCTATGAAATATGACAATTTTTTCATTTACCAACATCAGTATAGAAAAAATTGGAAAACTATAGTATAATAGACTTGGTGATACCAGTGAATTACCCAACAGGAATTAAAAAAAAATATCAAAAAGAAATATCTCATGGAAATCGTGGAATGGCGTTAGAAGACGATATCAATGAAACAAATAAATATTATTTAAAATATAACATTGCTGTCATCCACAAAAAGCCAACTCCAATTACAATTAAAAAAGTAGATTACCCATCTAGAATAGAAGCAATCATAAAAGAAGCCTACTTTAAAATTCCATCTACTACAGACTATAATGGGATATATAAAGGAAAGTACATTGATTTTGAAGCAAAAGAAACAAGACACACATACTTTCCATTTGCCAATATTCACCATCATCAAATTGAACATTTAAAAAAAATTGTACAACATGGAGGCATTGGTTTTATTATTGTTCGTTTTTCAAAATTAGGTGAAACTTACTACTTAGGAGCAAAAGAATTATTTACTTTTTTAGAAAATTCGAAAAGAAAATCCATTCCAAGAGAATATTTTTTAAATCAAGGTCATCTATTAAAAGAGAAATATAGTCCCAGATTAGACTATCTAGCAATCATAAACAAAATTTATTTTGAAGGAGAGTAAATATATGAATAAAAAGGAATTAAAACGATTTATCATTCGTAATCAAATGAATCTTATGATTATAGCAATTAGTATGGTTGCCTTTATCATCGGAATATTTGCGATTGGTTTTTTTAAATCATTTTTAGTAATAGGCATCATTGATTTACTACTTTTCGCACCAAATATTTTAAATATGATCAAGAAAAAGCCAAAGAAAAAAAGCAAAGCCATAAAAACAGAAACAGCAAAGACAGAAACAACAAAAAGTCCTAAGAAGAAAACAAAAAAACCACGAAAAAAATTTAAAACATTTTTAAAATGGTTCTTTATTGTTTGCTTTGTACTAGGAATTATTGCTTGTATTGCTGCAATGCTGTTCTTCTTTCAAATCGCTAAAGAAGCCCCAGACTTTGATCCAAATAAACTAGATCGCCAAGAATCAACAATTTTCTATTTTGCAGATGGATCAGAAATTACCAAAATCGGAGCTCAAAAACGTGAAAAAATAACATATAATCAAATGCCAGAAATACTTGTAAATGCAATTGTTGCAACAGAAGACTCAAGATACTTTACACACAACGGTTTTGATTTACCACGTTTCTTAAAAGCTTCAGTCAAACAAGTATTAGGAAAAGGTGGAGGAGGAGCTTCTACCATTACCATGCAAGTTTCAAAAAATAATTACACCAGTAGAAAATCAGAAGGTATGGAAGGGATCAAACGAAAATTCACCGATATCTATATGTCAATGTTTAAAATTGAAAAAAAATATACAAAAGAACAAATTCTAGAATTTTATGTCAATGATAACTACATGGGAGGCGGTGCCTACGGTGTAGAACAAGCATGTTTGAATTATTTTGGAAAACACGCAAAAGACATCACCTTAGCAGAAGCTGCTATGATTGCTGGATTATTTCAATCTCCATCTGGATATGACCCATTCATTCATCCAGAAGCCTGTGAAAAACGTCGCAAAACAGTATTGTATTTAATGGAAAGACATGGATATATTACTACAGAAGAACGAGAAGCCGCTTCTAAACTAACAGTAGAAAAATTATTAAAATCTTCTGACAAAGGAGGCAATAGTACCGATAATGAATATATGTCATTTGTCAATCTAGTGATTGAAGAAATTGGAGAAGATTTAGACTTAGACCCATACACAACCCCTATGAAAGTATACACAACATTAAATAAACCAAAACAAGATGAAATCAACAAAATCTTAAAAGGAGAAACTTACAAGTGGAAAAATCCTGCAGTAGATGCTGGAATCGCAATGATTGATACAAAAACTGGAGCCATTCATGCCATTAGTGGAGGAAGACATAAAATGTATGATGCCAAAGTGTTAAACTACGCTTCCATCAAACATCAAATTGGTTCTACTGCAAAACCATTATTCGATTATGGTCCAGCAATTGAATACAACAATTGGAGTACTGGCCAACTAGTTGTCGATGAAGAACATGGATACTCTAGTGGAGGAACTGTCAATAACTGGGATCTAAAATATATGGGAATGATGACAATTCAAGAAGCTCTTCGTTTATCAAGAAATATACCTGCTATAAAAGCATTCCAACAAACGAGTAATAAAAACATCAAAACATTTACTTCAAATCTACATTTATCTCCAGAACTAGAAGATGGTATCATACATGAAGCACACGCCATTGGAGGATATGCAGGAGAATCTCCAATTACTCTAGCAGCTGCTTATAATGCATTTGCAAATGGAGGATATTATATTACCCCACATAGTTATACAAAAATAGAATATCGTGATACTGGAGAAGTCGTAGAAAAGAAAATAGAAAAAACAAAAGCAATGAGTGAAGAAACTGCTTATATGGTAATGAAAATGTTAATGGAAACACCTTCTTACGCCCTTGGAATCTACTCAAATATTCCTGGTGTAACTTACGGAGCAAAAACTGGAACGACCAACTTCTCTTCTGCTACATTTAAAGCAAAAAATCTACCAGAAGGAGCAGTCAACGATTTATGGGTCGTAGGCTCAAGCCCAGACTATACAATCTCATTATGGTATGGATACGATAGCATTAAAACAGAAAATGTAAAAGCTGGATATATCAATAAATTAGGAGAACATCAGCATGAAGTTTTATTCCAAATTTTAGGAAAAGCATTATTTGAAAAAGGAACGACATTTAAAATGCCAAGTGGTGTAGTCGAAGTTGCCATTGAAAAAGAAAGTTATCCACTAGCTTTACCAAGTGCAAATACACCAAGTAACATGATTACAACAGCACTATTCAAAAAAGGTACAGAACCAACTGAAACTTCAACTCGTTTCTCATCATTAGAAAATGTTTCTAATTTAAAAGGAAGTGCCTCAGGAAACAAAGTAACATTAACTTGGAACTCAGCTGCACCAAATACTGCAACACCAGAAGGATTACGTTCCCTTTATCAACCATTATTCAAAACCTCAAGCTATTTAGATGCCTATATTGCTTCAAGAGTAAACTATAACAATACTTACATTGGCAATGTAGAATACCATATTTATAGAAAAAATAGCGATGGAACACTATCACTAATGGATAAAACTACTGAAACAAAAATTACTTTCACAGATAAAACAAGTGGTAACAATACTTATGTTGTAAAAACAAGTTATTCTATATTCACCACTGCTGCTAGTAGTGGAACTGAAACAAAAGTAACTGTAGAATCTAGTGGAAATGAAGACGACAAAGATAAAGATACAGATGACAAAAATTCAGAAATTAAAATTTCTTTAACAGGAAATAGTAGTATTAATATTTCAAAATCAAAACCATTTGATGAAACTGGTATTTCATATTTTAAAGTCACTGAATCAATAAATGGTACAGAAACAGATGTGACTAAAAAAGCAGATGTTAGTATTACCCACGATTCATTTGATTATGATAGTATTGGAACAACTTATCTAATCACATTAGAAATTAGTTACAAAGATCAAACAAAAAAATTAGAATTAAAAGCCACGATAGAATAGAAAGGAAAAAGATCCTTTCTATTTTTTTACAATCAAAAAAACAGACAAAAGTATGCCTATTTTTCATAACGCCGTTTACAAATTTTCTTTAATTTGCAAGTATCACATTCTGGCTTTACCGCCTTACAATAATATCTTCCAAATAAAACAAGTTGATGATGGAGTCTTCCAAGCTTTTCCGTTGGAAACTTCTGAGTTAACTTTTTTTCAATAGTGACAACATCATCATTATCGAAAGCCAAACCCAATCGTTTACTAACACGACTAACATGTGTATCTACTGCAATACAATTGGTTTCAAAAAGATTACTCAAAACAACATTTGCAGTCTTTCTTCCAACTCCACTTAGTGACTCCAAAAAAACACGATCATTAGGAACAGTTCCACCCTTTTCTAACAATTTTGAAGCAATCAGTTTAATATTATTCGCTTTTCGTTCAAAAGTTCCAATTGGCCGAATAATATCAATAATATCTTGAATTTCTGCATCTCTTAAAGATTCTAAATTTGGATATTTTTGAAATAAAACAGATGTTACCATATTCACACGTTTATCTGTTGTTTGGGCACTTAACATAACAGCAATTAACAATTCATAGTCTTTCGTATAGTGAAGCTCACAACGTGGATCTGGAAATAAGTAATCCAAATATTCCATAATCTCATTAATTGTTGTCATTTAACCAATCATATTCAAACAATTCTGAATTTTTAGATTTTTTTGTTTGAAACTTTCTTTTATCTTTTTCTACATCAATTGCTGTTTTCAATCCTTTTTTATACCATTCATGAAGAATTCGATCAATATACCGCAAATTAGAAACTCCATTATATATTGCTTCTTTTAAAGCAAGCAAAACAAGTTCTTCAGTATAATCGCCTTCTAACCATGCCTTAATAATTTCATATTCCATAGGAGATAAAGTTCTTCCAAACTCTTTTTCAAAAGTAGTAAATATATCTGATGATATTTCTTTTTTTTCTTCTTTCACACCATTCATCATCACAAAAGCCAATTTTTGATATAAACCATCTAAATTGATCACTTCATCTCTGACTTCTCCTATTTTTTTAAGTTCTAAGTGCAAAAGCCCCAATGACGTAAGTGCTGTAATTTCATTCATCACTTGTTCTAATGATAATCCCAAATCAGTTCCAATCTGTTTTGGATTAAATGAATGATTTTCAACACTAAGTAAATAAATCAATAAAATAAATTGCTGATCTGTTAATTTCAAATTTCGATATTGCAATAATAACACTCTAGGAATTTGAATATTCGCACCCTTCAGTAGCTTCCATAAGTTTTCCATATTTCACCGCCTTATGTCTGATTTATTATATAATAAATTATTTTTTTCGTCCATTCATTATATGCTTTTTTATAAAAATCTTTATGTTTTCCAAGTTACCTTTTAAAATACTCAATTCTAAATCTTGATAAACAGTATCAATTTGTTCTTTTGGTACCATTTGTGAAATTTCTTTTGAGGTAATTGCAATTTCATTACGATGATGAATTGGTAATTCTTTATACATTTTTAATATAACCTCTCTTGAAATTCCTTTAATTTCTGCAACGATTCCACAATAATAATGTCCATACTGATAAAGAATAACAGGATCTAATATATCACATTCTAATAATTCTTTAATGATTTTAATTTCTTTTTTCTGTTGCTTTGAAAATTCATAATGAGAAGAACAAGAAAGTTGTGCCCATATCCCTGTTAAAGAGGTCTGAATATTAACTTGATCTAATCCAGATATCTCTAATTCTTCTGCAAACTCTTTTAACAAAGAAATTCCTTTTTCATGAATTAAAATTTTATCCAATTCTTCCTTTTTTCTTTGATAAGAAATTTTTAATAGATTTTTTTTGTATTTTTGAAGTGCAGAAAAAAGTTCTGAATCTAACTCAAAGTCTAAAACGGCAGAAAAACGAATCGCTCTTAAAATTCGAAGTGCATCTTCCCCTATTTTTTGTTCTGCATTTCCAACAGCTCGAATGAGCTTTGCATCAATATCTTTTCTAGCATCTAATAAATCAACAAAGTTTCCTTCTTGATCCATACATAATGTATTAATAACAAAATCTCTACGTTCCAAATCTTGCTCCAATGTTTCCACAAAATAAATGTTTTTAGGATACCTAAAATCAATATAATCTGATTCCTTTCGATATGTTGTAATTTCAATGATAAAATTTGATTCTTGCAACGTAATTCTTCCATATTTTTGATCAGTCATATCAGCATGCGGAAAAATCGTTTTTAATTGATCTGGAGTCGCACTAGTCGCAATATCATAATCATGAGTTTCTAAACCCAAATAAAAATCCCTAGGATAACCACCTATCAAATAAGCTTCAAATCCCGCATCCGTAATTTGACTTAAAATTTTTTTTAATAACGCATTCATAAAATCCCCTTCTTCTATAGAAAAAAAGACTTCCGTCTTTTAGTTTAAAGCTTCTTTTAATTTTGTTCCAGCTTTAATTTTTGCTGCAACTCTTGCAGGAATTTTAACTGTTTCACCAGTTCTTGGATTACGACCTTCTTTTGCTTCTTTATGTTCAGCACTGAAAGTACAAAAACCAGTTAAAGTTACTTTTCCATCTTCTTTTAATCCTTTAATAACTCCGCTCATCATAGCTTCTAAAGCTCTTGCTGCGTCAGCTTTTGTTAACCCAGTTTCTTCTGCAATAAAATTGATTAAATCTGTTTTTGTCATCTACTTTACCTCCCTATTGATGTTAAGCTATATTGCTTACACTCTAAGAATACCATTTTTCGTGTATAAAATCAATCTTTTTCCTTTGTTTTTCACATTTTTTTAAAATTTTATGAAATTCAAAAAATTATCCTAACACTACCACTCGGAACGAGGAACTTTCTGAACCACTAGCAATACTTGCACAGGAGAAACTGAACACTCCTGCAGTATGCGGATCGGAATAGCCTCCACCACGACGGATCCATAGATACCCTGTACTGTAGAAAACGGCAGTATCTGAATACCATCCTGCGATCTCACTTAGGGCATGTCCATAACATATTCCACTCGAACACGCTGTTGTTGATGACTTTGTTGTATAATTGTCATAATACTTACTATTTGGTAAACTACTAAATCCGCTACTTCCTATAGTACTATCATATACTGCCATTAACGCCTCAGATGCTCCTCCACTCATATCGTATACCCCATATATTGTTCCACTTGTTGACGCTCCTGTTCCTCCTGTTGATTTTTCATATGTATATGCGCATGAGGCAGTATTTGACACTCCTGGCCCTCCACTACTACAGCCTGTAATATAACTATCTGATTTATTCTGATATACTTCCTTATTTGTTCCTGTATATGAACTATTTCCATGTTTTCCATATTTACTTTGTGATAGATATGCTACTGCTCCCCATTCACTATTCTTCATCATATGCGCATCTGCACTCGTACTGATTCCATAACTATTTCCTGAGGCGCTGAACTTCTGCGCTGTTGCAAACTGCGTACTTAAACTTTGCTTTCTTAGTGAACTCAAGTTTGGTTTTATTGTTGGCGTTGTCGCTGTCCCTGTTGTTTCAAACTTTCCTACCCATATTCCTGCTAACTGTGTACTTCCAAATGTAAATGCTGGATGGATTTTATAGTTACTACTTGGGCTTGTTTTTGACGTTGCTATAAAATTGATATTTATCTGTCCTGGTTGGGCTGCTGTTCCTCCTGCATAACTTGTTCCTAAATTTGTATACTGATATTCATATCTTGGAATCCATACGAAGTACGCATTTATCGCACTCTCTGGTATTGTTGTTCCTACTGCTACACTACGATAACTACTTGTTACACTTGCTGCATTTGCCCACATCTGACTATTATAATCATACCATTGATTTGAGCCTGATCCATTTTCACTATCTGCTTTTATCCACGCACTTCCATTCCATTTTATTGGTACTAATCCATTTGTCAAACTTGGTTTATTTGCTCCTGTTGCATCCACATTTGGCGCTTTTATGGTAATTGTCTTACTTGCTGATTTTGTAAGCCCATTTACTCCTGTTGCTGTACATGTTACTGTATGTGTTCCTACTGCTAATGTACTTGTATTTGTTACTGTCGTACTTCCTACTTTACAACTTACACTTCCTGTTCCACTGATACTCCATGTTGCTCCATTAAAGTACGTACTTAATATCGCATTACTTGCTCCTTTTGTT
>CAJTLA010000022.1 GCA_910576985.1 uncultured Bacilli bacterium | reverse complement strand
AAGAAAAAAGAACCATCATTTTGATGGTTCCAACGGAAGGTAAAATTTACTATTTACACAACTTTTTCGAAACTCTCAGATATTGATATATAAAAAGACTTAGAGTATTGTATTGATAACACCTCTAGGTCTTTTTTCGCAAAAAAAGGATTTATGATACAGGATGCTGTATCAGACAAACTAGGATTAACGGATATCTAGTTGTCCATTTTTTCTCTATATTTTTAGTAGCGAGTCTGTAAAAAAATAAAACAACATATTATTTATGTGCTTCATTATAATATGCTTTTATTTCATTTGGCATTTGATTAGGAGTTATATTTTTAACTCTTTTTTCTGTCCCATCTTTTAGAGCTTCATCATAATACCAACATTTGTATTTAATCATATTAAGTGCTTTTTTTAGCTCTTTCATCTCTCGCTCTATGTTTTCTTTTCGAGCTAGAAACATCGCCTTTCTTTTTTCAATGGTTTTATCTCCTAGAGAACACCAGTGTATGAATTCTTTTATTTCTTTAATTTGCATACCTGACTTTTTTAAACATTCGATGACTCTTAATGCTTCAATCGTTTTGTCATTAAATTTTCTAATTCCAGATGAATCTCTTTCTAAATCTAACAATAAACCTTCTTTATCATAAAATCTTAAAGTAGGAATTGGTAAATTAAACATTTCTGATATTTCTCCAATACTATACATTTTCATTCCTCCTAAAAATTTGTAAAAAAATAAAAAATAGATATTGACCTAAAGTTATGTTTAGGTGCTAGAATCATATTAGCACATGAAATATTATTGTGCAATAGGAGGAATGAAAAATGAATGAAAAACTAGATTTTGTTATGGAATGGGATAAAACTTTTCCTAAAAGCGATAAAGTAAATCACAAGAAAATAACTTTTCATAATCGTTATGGAATTACTTTAGTAGGTGATTTATACGAACCAAAAGAGCAAATTAACAAATTACCTGCAATTGCAGTATGTGGACCTTTTGGAGCCGTAAAAGAACAAGCTAGTGGATTATATGCCCAATCAATGGCTGAAAGAGGATTCATTACTCTTGCATTTGATCCATCATTTACAGGAGAAAGTGGAGGAACTCCTAGATATGTTGCATCACCAGATATTAACACAGAAGATTTTAGTGCTGCTGTAGATTTTCTGTCTGTTCAAAATAATGTTGATGTTGAAAAAATTGGTATTATTGGTATTTGTGGTTGGGGTGGAATGGCTGTTAATGTAGCTTCTATGGATACAAGAATAAAAGCAACTATTGCTTCTACAATGTATGATATGGCAAGAGTAAAGGCAAATGGCTATTTTGATGAAGAAAATAATGAAGAAACAAGATATGAACTTAAAAAAAATCTAAATGCTAGGAGAACAGAAGATTATAAAAATGGGAATTACAAACTAGATGGAGGCGTTCAGTCGCCAATGCCAGATGAAGTACCTTTTTATTTTAAAGATTATCATAACTACTATAAAACTGATCGAGGATACCATAAAAGAAGCCTTAATTCAAATGGTGGATGGAATACTACTTCTGCTTTATCATTTATCAATATGCCAATACTACAATATGCAAATGAAATCAGAAGTGCAGTATTACTAATTCATGGAGAAAAGGCCCATTCAAGATATTTTAGTGAAGATGTTTATAAAAAATTAAAAGGAAATAACAAAGAACTCATGATTATTCCAAATGCAGTCCATACTGACCTTTACGATAAATTAGAGATTATTCCTTTTGATAAAATGGAAAGTTTTCTTAAGGAGAATTTAAAATAACATGAAAAAGAAAATATTATATAGAATCTTACTATTAGTAATTATTGCGTTCGGAATAGGAACTTATCTATTTATAAATAAAAATAAGGAGGAAAAAATTGTGAATAAGGAAATTATTGATGAATTACAAAATACTTCTTATGATACAAAATTTAATTTTGAAACAAAAAGTGTTAAATTAAATAGTGGTTATGAAATGCCTTTAAATGGAATAGGAACTTATAGTCTTACTGGAGATACTGCTTACAACTCTATCACAAGTGCTTTAAGTTCAGGTGTTCGACTAATTGATACAGCGTATATGTATGGTAATGAAGAAAAAATTGGTCTAGCAATTAAAGACTCTAATGTACCTAGAGAAGAAATATTTATAATTACTAAAATTTATCCTAATCAATTTGATAATCCAGAAAGTGCAATAGAAATGGCTTTTGAAAAACTAGATGTAGATTACATAGACATGATGCTTCTTCATCACCCAGGTACTAATGCTGTAAAAGCGTATAAAGTAATGGAAAAATATGTGGAAGAAGGAAAAATTCGTTCAATTGGGTTATCTAATTGGTATGAGAAAGAACTAAAAGAATTCCTTTCTCAAGTAAATATAGTACCTGCTTTGGTTCAAAATGAAATCCATCCATATTATCAAGAAAATAATGTAATACTTTATATTCAAAGTTTAGGTATTGTTGTACAAGGGTGGTATCCATTTGGAGGTAGAGGATATACAAAAGAACTTCTAAATGATGAAACAATTGTAAAAATTGCAGAAGCACACAATGTATCATCAGCTCAAGTAATTTTAAGATGGAATTTACAAAAAGGTATTGCTGTAATACCTGGTTCATCTAATCCATCTCATATTAAAGAAAATACAGAAATATATCATTTTGAACTTACAAATAAGGAAATGGAAAAAATAAATGCTTTAGATCGAAATGAAAAGCATGATTGGTATTAGGAGTGGTAACTATGAATAGAAAAATAATGATTTTGAGTTTATTTATTTTGGTTCTTGGCATTGGTGGTTGTATATTTTTTGTTAATCATCATTTAGAAGATAACAAAAAGAATGATAGTAATAATTTAAATGAAGAAACACAAAAAAATAATGAAAAAGAAGAAGGAGAAAATATGACAAGTGATAAGAGTGTTGTTGTTTATTTTTCAGCAACAGGCACTACTAAAAAAATTGCTGAATTTATAAGTGAAATAACTAATAGTAGTACAATAGAAATAATTCCTATGGAAGAATATACGAATAACGATTTAAACTATAATAACAATAATTCTAGAGCAAATAAAGAACAAAATGATAGTAGTTCTAGGCCTGAAATAAAAAGTAAAATAGATGTTACAAATTATGATACAATTTATCTTGGATATCCAATATGGTGGGGAGATGTACCAAAAATAATTCTTACTTTTATAGAAAATCACAATTTAGAAGGTAAAAAGATAATTCCTTTTTGTACTTCACATAGTTCTGGTATGAGTACAAGTCTTAATACATTAAAATCATATAAAACCTTAAATATTGTTGATGGTAGAAGATTTAGTTCATCTTCAACAAAAAGTGATATTGAATCTTGGCTTAAAGGAATAAATTAAATCGTTAGGTGTTGTTATGAATGTTTTACCAATTAGTAGAAGCAGTAGAAAAGATGGAAACACAACTATTTTGTGAAATACTATTTTAAGTGAATTAAAAAGTAAAGGAATCAAAACAGAATTGATACAATTATTTGATAAAAAAGTTGGTGCTAGTGTTGGAGTTGGTCGTAGAGGAGAATTATTAAAAGATCTTGATACTTTAAATCATGAGATAGTTGTAGTAGGATAAAGCTATTGGAATATTGCTTATGGTAAATTAATAGGAGAGGTAGGACAATATGAAGAAGGAATCTAAACAGTGAAAAATTTAAGTATAAATATAACTTTCTTATCAGAAAAAATAAATTATGATATAATGAATATGTTAAACAGAACAACAAATAATGATTTGAAAGCGAGATGAGGATTTACGGATTTAAAAAAAATAGAAAAATTTATTGATAAACAAAAAGTTAGTTTTATAAGTTCTATCGATAATGAAAATTACCCTAATGTGAAAGCGATGCTTAAACCTAGAAAACGAAAAGGTTTAAAAGAGTTTTATTTTTCTACTAATACTTCATCTATGAGAGTAAAACAATATCAAAATAATACTAATAAAGCTAGTATATATTTTTATCATAAAGGGTTAGTTAAATATGTGGGGGTTATGTTAAAAGGAAAGATGGAAGTATTAACAGACCAAGAAACTAAAAATATGATTTGGAAAACAAGTGATACAATGTTTTATAAAAAAGGAGTTACGGATCCAGATTATTGCGTTTTAAAATTTACAGCTACAAGTGGTAGATATTATTGTGATTTAAAGACAGAAAGTTTTGATATAGAGTAATTCAAATTACAAGTATAGATTTAAGTGGTAAATAATTTAATATTTATTTCTTATTTTTAATATTAACTTTTTTAACGAAGAAAGAACAGGAGAACTTGCACGATAATAAAAATTGTAGTAATTTATAGAAAAGTATCTGCACAGAACAAGAAAAACTACAAAAAAGAGGTGAGTTAGTGGATTTTTCTTACAGGAATGAAATTCAATTTAGAAAGTCAAAAAACTTTCTTTTTTTAATCACTTTTTGTCGAAAACGTGATATAATAAATGTGAATAAAATAGGGATGGTGAGAAAATGAAAATATTATGTATTGGACATGTTGCTTATGATATTACAATTCCAATGGAACAATATCCCATAGAAAATACAAAAAATAGAGTTTCCTCTAGAGTGGAATGTGGGGGAGGACCTGCAAGTAATGCTGCATACTTATTAGGCAAATGGGGGCTAGAAACATATATTGCAGGCATGATTGGAAACGATTTATATGGAAAACGAATAAAAAAAGAATTTGAAGAAGTTGGGGTAAATACAACTTATCTAGAAATGAATTATGAACAAGAAACAACCTCTAGTTTTATAATTGCCAACAAAGAAACAGGAACTAGAACCGTTTTCACATATCGTCCCAATAGCATCAAAATGAAACCAATCACTCTTACTTTTGAACCAGATTTGATTTTAGTAGATGGCCAAGAAGTGGAACTTTCAAAAGAAATAATAAAAAAATACCCAAATGCAATTAGTGTAATTGATGCAGGAAGAGCCACACCTGAAATTATTGAACTGGCAAAATTAGTTAATTATACTGTTTGCTCAAAAGAATTTGCTGAATCGGTAACCAATATGACCATTGATTATGAAAAACCAAACACATTAAGAGAATTATACCGAAAGATGGAATCCATTTTTAAAAATAACATTGTGGTTACTTTAGAATCAAAAGGTGCCTTATATCAATATCATAAACAAGTAAAAATGATGCCATCGATTAAAGTAAAAGCAGTAGACTCAACAGGAGCAGGAGACTTATTTCATGGGGCATTTGTCTATGGCCTTGCGAAAAACATGTCATATGAAGAAATTATTAAGCTTTCTAATGTAACAGGAGCACTATCAGTAACGAAAATTGGAGGTCGCTTTTCAGCTCCTTCTAGAGAAGAAATAAAAAAGGTATATCATGACTTTGAATGATATTATTTTCATAGATCAATTTCCAAAACTGGATTTGCACGGATACGACCGAGAGACCGCCCGTGTTGCCATAGAAGATTTTATCAAAGAAAATAGAAAATTGAGACAGCCAATATTTGTAATTGTTCATGGGATAGGAAGTGGAGTATTAAAAGATACTACGAAAGAAATATTATTACATAATAAGAATGTTTTAGAATATAAAACATACTATTATAATAATGGATGCACAATTGTTAGAATATCATTATGATGAAAAGATGTAGTACCCCATCTTTTTATTTTTAAATGATATTTTTCCTTGAAAAAAAAGACTAAAATTGACAAAAAAACTCTTTTGTGATATTATGAGGACATGTGAGCAACCATCAAAAAAAATAATTCATAAAAAAGTTGACAAAAAATAAATTTGGTGTTATTATAGCACCCAATGATTTAATGAAGGGGGAATTTATCATGTACGAATATGAAGAAAGAAAAGATAGAAGCTCAATTAGAGGAGTCATTGTTCAAATATTGTTAATGGTAATGTTCATTTTTATATTAATTTGGATATTCCCAACAAAAAGTAATTTGGACAAATTAAAACAACCGCAAAGTGTTAGTTCATTAGAACCACTTTATGATCGCATTTTTAATGAAAACATCATTATGATGAAAGATGCAGCAAAAGATTACTACACAACAGAAAGACTACCAAAAAATGTTGGAGATAGTGTTTCTATGACATTAGGAGAAATGCTTGATAAAAAAATCATTTTACCATTTACAGACCGAAATGGAAAATCATGTGATTTAGAAGAATCATATGTAAAAGTTACAAAAGAAGATCAAGAATTTGTAATGAAAGTAAATTTAAAATGTTCAGATCAAGAAAACTATTTGATGGTAATTATGGGATGCTATGAATATTGCGAAACAGGTATTTGTGAAAAAACAGAAACAGATATAAAAAGTCCAGTAATTAGACCATCACAACCTACAACAATTGTGAAAGAAAATACAGTAAGACCAATTTACAATAATAACATTACAATTAATAACAATGTAAATTGTGAAAATTGCAAACCAACAGATCCAGAGAAACCAGATCCAAAACCAGAAGAGCCAGATAAACCAACACCACAATATCAATGTAAATATATGAAAACAACAAATGGTACTTATACTCCATGGTCAAGTTGGTCAGATTGGGCAGAATCAAGACAAACAACAAGTGTTTTGAAACAAGAACGTTATAAAACTGTAACACAACAAAAATATGAGAAACAAATAGTAGGATATAGAACTGTTACTTATAAAGATCCAAACAAACCAATTTATGGTCAAAAACAAGTATTGATTGGAAGTAGAACACACACAGAATGTGCGGAATATGGTTATGTAATCACTTCAACAGGTAGTGTAAGTACAAATGTTTCTTATGGATCATGGACTTCAGCTGGACTTGTAAAACTATATTCAACACCAACAAATACAAGTACAGTAAGATATACCAAAGTATCAGTAGGAACAGAAACATGTAATAACTGTAGTGCAAGTCTTTACACAATTTATAGAAAAGAAGTAAGAACAGTACATAAAAACTCAAGCACTTCTACTTCAGAAAGCTCAGTTTATAAATGCTTAAGAAATACAACTCAAGAAATTCCAGTTTATGGAACTCAAAAGGCAATTATAGATTATGGAACTTCTACAAAAAGAGAAGACGTTTATGGTTTAGTTCCAATTGAAAGAAAAATCACTCTTTATAGTTATAGAACCAGATCTGTAACAGGGGGGACAGTATCTTATAAAATAAGTAATTGTAATGATACAAATTTACTAAATCAAGGATATCAAATTATTGATAAATGGCAAGTTTAAGATAAGAAGGAGATGTGGAATATGAATTTACAAGAATTAATAGAAAAAAGAATAAACGCGTTCCAAGCTGATATTGCAGCAGGAACGTTTCCAACTACAGAAGATTTTGATAGAGAAATGAGTCGCGTTAGTAATATTATTATTGCAACAGCAGTAGGAAAAGGAATGAGAATGGGAGAAGTTCAAGAACAGTTAAACAAAAAATTCGTTCCAACAATGAAACATTTTTATCAAAAACGTCCAGAAAATTATTTCTTTGCAAGTGCTGAATCAAAAATAGAGAGTTTCTTAAAAGATGGAAGGATAGAAGATGCAAGAGGAACACTTGCAGATGTTACAGAAATGCTTAGAAATAGAAACTTGGTAAACGATGCTTTTGCAGCAGGAACCTTTACGCCAGAAGAGGTGAAATATTTTGGAAAAGTGTCTATGCCTGAATTAGAAGAACAAATTACAAGAGCAGAGATTGCTAGAGAAATGCAAAAGGAACAACCAATAAAAAAGTTTAGTTTATCAAAACAAAATCCATACAATGGTCAAACAGTAGGAATCATTGGAAGTTTGAAAAGCTTAGGTGGCAAAATCCAGGAAAAATTCAAAAAACATAAAGTAAAAGTTTGTGGAGGAGTATTAGCAGCAGCACTTCTTGCAACAGGACTTGGAATAGAACGAAATTTACATGAAAAAGCACAAGTGCCTGAATTAGACTCAACTTCTATTTCTCAAATGCTAGAAATAGCATCAAACCAAGTAGAAATGACTACATTTGAAGTTGACGAATTTCATAACTTTAATATCAATGATGAACAAACACACATCGAAAAACTACAATTACTAGCAAAAGCATTTATGGAACGTGGCATTCTAGTTACTTCAGAAGAAGAAGTAAATAAATTAACAAGAGAAGGAAAAATGGCTGTTTCAGTAGAAGAATTAGATAACTGGTTGATTTCAATTAATTTAGAAAGTATGGATGACCTCACATTCACAAAATTAATGAGAAATGGAAGTACAGATAAAGAAGAATTAAGTAGTGATTTTAATAAAGTAAACAACTTACTTGGAGCTATTTATACTACAAAAGAAGAAAATCCATTTATTTATCAATTTATTGCAAATAAAGAATATAGCAATTATATTAAATCTTATGAAGAAGCTATCATTGCAAATCAAAAAGGTAATTCAAGTAACTTAAAAAATTTAATTGAGTCAAGAGCAATGATTCCAGTAGCAGGAACTAGCAATGGTCCAATTGGAATGCTATCAACTTGTTTAATTTATCAACAAGCAAATGTTTATAATGCACAAGTAGTAGGACAAGACATTATGAATTTATATAATTCTGATGAAGTCTGTGAAAACGGAAAAACAACTTTCTTCTCTGATGATTGGGCAGAATATATGAGAAAAGTAGATACTAAAATGGAAGTAATGATTTCTTATCAAGAATCAGAAAAAGAAGTATTTGAAAATTATATGAAAACATTATCAGATGACCAAGATGATGATAAAGTATATATTGAAGATACTGTACTTCCATATTTAGAAAAAGAGAATGTTCAATTAGGAGAATTTGATGAAATTAATTGGATCGCCAATAATCAAAACATAATTGGTGGTGGATTAAGTAATGGTAGTTATGGGATTCCTGGAAGTACAACAATATCTCTTGGAACTACAGTAAGAGTCGTTCCAAAAGTACCAACAACACAGGCAGAATTAGAAGTAAAAGAAGAAACAGAACAAGAAAATGAAAAAAAAGACCAAGAATCATTTGAAGACGTAGTAGATGATTTTGTAAATAATAATAATGGAACACAATCAAAAGATGAAAACGGAGACATTGTTGTAGAAATTCCTGGTCAAGAAGATATTATTATTGATTCAGATACAATGGGAGCTTATGATCCAGACAAAGATACAAATCAACCAACCTATGATGATTATGATGACTTTAAGGATGATCATAACGACCAAGTGGAAAACATTGGTGGTGTTGGAAATGTAGTAGTAGAAGAAGATAAAACTGTGATTACAAACCCTGATGCCATTAAAGATTCAATTGGAACATCACAAGAAACAGATCAGTATATTGAAGATAATAATATAAATACTGGTGAATGGATAACTACAGATGAAAGTGAAATTCATTATAGTGATACTTATAGTTCAAGTTCTGATTCTAATACCATAGTAGGAGACAATACGAATAATTCATCTTCTGACAATAATTCATCATCTAATGATAATTCGTCATCTAATGATAATTCGTCATCTAATGGTTCTTCACTAGATGGGATTGATAGTGATATTTTAGCTAGCTTGACAGAAGAAGAACGTAAAGAGTTAGAGTCAATATTAGATGCAGGAAAAGAACCAGTTGCAGGAGAAATTGTTTCAGATGAATTTACAGAAGTAACGCCAGAGACAAAAGTAGACGAGGTTGCAACTACTCCAGATCAGGCAGAATCAGAAGTAACAGAAGTTCAAATAGAAACAACACCAGTAGATGCTCCAGTTCAAGTAGAACCAGAAACAACTCCAGTAGAGGTTCCAGTTCAAGCAGAACCAGAAGCAACACCAGTTCAAACAGAAACTGCACCTACAACGACAAATTCAAAAGATTATGCTGCAGAAAGAGCTGCATTAGAAGCAGAAAAAGAATCACTAACAACCATAAGTGAACCAACAGCAGAAGCAGATAAAACGTTATAAAATAATGAAACTTAAAAAAAGAAATTTAATAATAAAAAAATGGCCAATTAAGCCATTTTTTTAATATAATTTAGGATTTTGAAGATTAATAAGCTCAGTAATAATAAGTAATATGATAGAGCCAGCAATAATCTTTTTTTTATGTTTTACAAATATTAATTCCAATTGATCGTATTTATGAATGAATATAAGAATTATATAAATACAACAGAAAATCAAAATTGGAAATCCTAATATATTATATTGAATACTCTCTAAAAAATTACCTTTAAATAAACATATGATGGATCTTGTTAAACCACATCCAGGACATGGTATTTTGAAAATGTTAAAAAAAGGACAGATTCTTATACTTAAAGTATTAAATACAAGAGCTAGTCCTAATAACATTACAATTTCAATAATTCCTATTTTTAAACGATGCATATTAAATAATCATAGATATAGATGAAAAATTCTTTTGTTTCGTTCTTTTCATTACAGTAAACCAATCGATGATTGTCCAAATTCCACATCCACCACAAGTGATTAATTTAAGTACTCCCATACCAACATCGCCAAGCATAAAGCGGTCAATACCGAAACTTCCTAAAAATAGTGATAAGATCAAAAGAATTGTTGGATCTTTTAACTCACATGCTTGAAGTGTTAATAAAGTCTCCTCACTTGCATTTTCCAATTTTTGTCTAATAATTGGAATTGCTGATGGTTCAAAGTATTTTGCATTAGTTGTTAAATATAAATCTATTTTTTGTTTATCCATAAAACAAACTCCTTTCATACATTAATTATATATAAAATTAAATCATTTGTAAATAATCATTATGATAAAATCATAAAAAAAGAAAAAATAGGTATTTTTATGGACTGAAAAATAATGAACAAATTAATTATAATAATAAGTTGAGGTGATGTTATGAATGATACTATTTATGTATTAAAAGATTATGGAAAAATAGATATTAATTTAAAAAAAATGATTGAAAAAAGAGGAATTAGTAGAAGTAAACTAAGTACTATGGTAGCAATGAATTATGATTTAATTAATAGATACTATAACAATAAAGTAACAAGGGTAGATTTAGATGTGATATCTAGATTTTGCTATGTTTTAAAATGTGAGGTAAATGATATTTTAAAATATGAAGAGAACAAAAACTAGTGCATGAACTATAAATGAATAAAAGCTCCAAAATAGATATATTTATAATTACTGCAAATGTTGAAGGCTCATATGTTATAGCGAAAGAAGATATACATATGAGCTATAATTATGAAAATATTATGAGAAAAATTAAAGATGATCAAAGATGTTTACCTAAGTGCTTATGTTGTTTTGGTCCGACAGGCCCAACAGGTGCAACAGGCCCAACTGGAAGTAATGCCAACTTTACAACTTGCTTTTGTGTAGATCAAATGAGAAATGTAATTCAACAAATCATTACATTGTATCCAAATGATAATCTTACTGTTGCAATGGAAAGTGGCAATAATGTAAGTGGACGACCAGGATCACTTTTACCAGCTCCAAACAATAATCCAAATTCAGGCTTATTTCAATTAGTGAATAATCAGGGAGTCCCAGAAGAAGCTTTATCCATTTGTTGAATTGCTTCCATAACAATAACAAGTAGTAGCTATAATGATGCAATTACTTATTTGCCAGCCCCAACCCCACAACCAGCAGGTTGTGATTCCAACTGTGAAGCAGCGATTCGTTCTTATTTACCAGTAGGAACCCCTAGTGTAGATATTAATGCAGGAGGTCAAACAGTCGCACAAGGAAGCATTTTAAAAAGTGAATACGGAATGGTGGTAGTAGTAGGTAACAATAACTCAAATCCAGCATTTGTGTCATTATGTAAAGCCGAAATTATTAATAAATAAGAAAAAAAGTTCTCGTTAATAAAATGAGAACTTTTATTTGAAAAGATATTGACGTGGAGGTTGACAAATTATGTCAAAAAAACATATACTAGTATAAGTTGCCCAAAAAAGGCAACCAGTAAAATAGGATAAAGAAAGGAAGGAAACATGATAAAACTACTAAAAAACTTTACAAAAAAAGAATGGATCATTATACTTATTTCTTTTGTATTGATCTTCGCACAAGTTTGGCTAGAACTAAAAATGCCAGATTATATGTCAGAAATTACAATCTTAGTTCAAACAGAAGGAAGTAAAATGACAGACATTATAAAAAATGGAGCCCTGATGTTGCTTTGTGCACTAGGGAGTTTAATATCTTCTATTTTTGTTGGATACTTAATCGCTTATGTAGGCGCAACATTTTCTATGAAAACAAGAAAAAAACTCTTTAACAAAGTAGAAAAATTATCCATGCATGAAATAAAACAATTTTCAACAAGCAGTTTAATCACAAGAACAACAAACGACATCACTCAAGTAGAAATGCTTGTAGGAATGGGACTTCAACTATTAATAAAAGCCCCAATTACAGCCATATGGGCAATCACAAAAATATTAAATAAAAGTTGGCAATGGAGTGCAATAACAGCTGTTTTTGTAGTAATTCTACTATCTGTTATCATTTGCCTAGTAATCATTGTAATGCCAAAATTTAAAATCGTTCAAAAACTAACAGATCAATTAAATGGAGTAACTCGTGAAAACCTAACTGGAATTCGTGTAGTAAGAGCATTTAATGCAGAACAATATCAAGAACAAAAATTTAATGAAGTAAACAATAAATTAACAAAACAGCAACTATTCAACCAAAAAACATTTGCAATTATGTCACCAATCATGTATCTTATCATGTACTTTTTAACACTGTCAATTTACTTCATTGGAGCTTATATTATAAAAGATAGCTTGATGGCAAACAAACTAACTTTATTTGGTGACATGATTGTATTCTCATCTTATGCTATGCAAGTAATTATGTCTTTCCTAATGCTAGCTATGATTTTTATGATGTTACCAAGAGCTTCAGTATCAGCCAAACGTATTAATGAAGTGTTAGAAATAGACATCAACATAAAAGATGGATCATATGATGGAGCAACCAAAGAAACAGGAACTGTAGAATTTAAAAATGTTTCATTTAAATACCCAGACGCAGAAGAATACCTATTAAAAAATATCTCTTTTAAAGCCGAAAAAGGAGAAACGGTTGCATTTATTGGATCCACAGGAAGTGGAAAATCAAGTCTGATTAATTTAGTACCAAGATTTTATGATGCAACAGATGGAGAGGTATTGGTAGATGGAATCAATGTCAAAGAATATACACAACAAACATTACACAACAAACTAGGCTATGTTCCACAAAAAGCAGTTATGTTTAATGGAACTGTAAACTTTAATGTTTCCTATGGAGATAATGGCAAAAAAACAATTACAGAACAAAAAATAAAAGAAGCCATTAAAATAGCACAAGGAACCGAATTCGTAGAAAAAATGGACGAACAATATGAAACACATATCGCAGGAGGAGGAACCAATATATCAGGAGGTCAAAAACAGAGACTTGCAATTGCAAGAGCCATAGCAAGAGATCCAGAAATCTATATATTTGACGACTCCTTTTCCGCATTAGACTATAAAACAGATGCAATTCTTAGAAAAGAACTAAAAAAATATACAAAAGAAGCAACAAGTTTAATTGTAGCACAAAGAATTGGAACGATTATGAATGCAGACAAAATTATTGTATTAGATAACGGAGAATGCGTAGGAATAGGAACCCATAAAGAACTACTAAACACATGTAATGTATATAAGCAAATTGCATCTTCACAACTATCAAAGGAGGAATTAGAAAATGGAAACACGAAATAAAAAAACTCCTGAAACAGAAGAAAAAGCCAAAAACTTTAAAACTGCAATAACTCGTTTATTAAAAGAATTACAAGGATTTAAAGCATTAATTATATTTTCTCTGGTACTAGCCGCTTTAGGTTCTATTTTATCCATTTTCGCTCCAAATCGTTTATCAGACCTTACCAACGAAATTTCTGATGGATTAATATTAAATAAAGAGAACCTAGAAACATTAACGAGTCAAGTCACAGAAAGTGTAAATGAGGAAAACCTAAAAACGATCATACCAGAAATACTAGCGCCAGACTTATCAGAAGAAAACCTCAAAAATATCATGTTATCAAGTGAAATAGATGAATCTGACAAACAAAAACTACAAAAATTACTAGTAGAACCAAATGAAATTATAAACCAAATATCTACATTACCACCAACAATACAAACAAAAATTTTAAAAGATTCCACATATGAAGGAATTACCATCTCATTCAATGATAAAAAACAACTATTGAAAATGATGAAGGAAGAACAGCAAATTGTATTACCAGAAAGTATCAAACAAATTATATTAAAGGAAATCACTATTGATGGCATAAAAATAACACCATCTGATCAAGGAAAATTTTTATCAATTATGAGTACCATAAAAAGTGAAGATCCCAATGAGCTATACAAAAAAATAGATGAAATGCCAAAAAGCATTCAACAACTAATAGAACCATTTATGGATATGGAAACCATCAAAAAAATAGGGCTTTTACTAGTTGCATTATACTTATGTAGTGCATTATTCACATACTTAGAATCGATTGCAATGACCGATGTATCAAACAAATTTGCTCGCAAACTCAGAAACAAAATAGTAACAAAAATCAATCGTTTACCACTTTCTTATTTTGATAATCACTCTACAGGTGATATCTTATCTAGAGTAACAAACGATGTAGATACCATTGCACAATCAATGAATCAATCACTATCCACACTCGTAAGCGCTATTACATTATTTATAGGAACAATTATTATGATGTTTTATACCAACTGGATTATGGCCATTACCGCTATTGTATCAAGTTTACTTGGATTTGTCTTCATGTTTGCAGTATTAGCCAAATCTCAAAAATACTTTACTGCTAGACAAACTGAATTAGGAAACCTAAATGGTCACATAGAAGAAGTATATTCAGGACTCAATGTCGTAAAAGTATATAACGGAAAAAAAGAAGCTGACGAAAAATTCGATTTATATAATCAAAATGTTTATGATGCAAACCGAAAAAGTCAATTTTTATCAAGCCTAATGATGCCGATGATGAGTTTTATTGGAAACTTTGGGTATGTAGCAGTCTGTATTGTAGGAGCATTACTAACCATGAATGGACACATTAGTTTTGGAGTAATTGTAGCTTTCATTTCGTATGTTCGATTATTCACATCACCATTAACACAAATTGCGCAAGCAATGACATCACTTCAATCGACAGCAGCAGCGAGTGAACGTGTTTTTGAATTTGTAGATGAAAAAGAAATGAACGATCAATCAAAAATCAAAAAACACTTAAACAAAAACAACGTAAAAGGAAAAATTGAATTTGAAAATGTGGTATTCCAATATGAAGGAAATGAATCTCCAACCATCAAAGATTTTAGTGCAATAGCACGCCCAGGACAAAAAATCGCCATTGTAGGGCCAACAGGAGCAGGAAAAACAACTATGGTAAATCTACTTATGAAATTTTACGAAATTAACTCTGGAGATATAAAAATAGATGGCGTTTCCATCAATCAATTAACAAGAGAAAATATTCATGAGTTATTTACAATGGTATTACAAGATACCTGGGTTTTTGAAGGAACAATAAAAGAAAATATAATCTATAATCGTCCTACAGTAAGTGATGAAAAAGTAAAAGAAGTATGCCAAACAGTAGGACTAGATCATTTCATTAGAACATTACCAAAAGGGTATGATGCCGAATTAAATGATAGTGAAAGCATATCAGCGGGTCAAAGACAACTACTGACTATTGCTCGTGGAATGATTGAAGATGCACCATTTCTCATTTTAGATGAAGCAACAAGCAATGTAGATACCAGAACGGAAGAATTGGTTCAAAATGCTATGGATCAATTAACCAAAGGGAAAACTTCATTTATTATCGCACATCGACTATCTACTATAAAAAATGCTGACTTAATTTTAGTAATGAAAGATGGGAATATTATTGAACAAGGAAATCATAACCAATTGATGAAAAAAAATGGAGCATATGCCGAATTATACAATTCTCAATTTGAATTATAAAAACGATTGAACATATCAACCGTTTTTTTTACATATGACGAATGGTATGAATCACAAATTCTTTTGTTTCCTCAAAATTCATACCCAAACTAACTGCTAATTCATTATACAATAACTTTTCCGCCTTATTAAAATAAGTTTCGTCTTTTTCTCCAACACGCCGACCAGCTTTTAAACGCTCTTGATTCCTGAAATAAGTAGTTTTTATAATACGAACCAAATCTTTCTTTTCTTCTGTACGAAGCAATGCCTTGTATTCAGATTCCAACGTTTTATCATTGCACGCAATTGGGAGTATAGAAGGAATGGATTTAATAAAATTCATCGCTTCTTGTTTTGTCATAATCGGTTTTAACCTTATATGTTCATCAATCGGTAAGTGAATCGTTAAAGATGAATCTGAAGAAGGAGACAATACATAATAATCCTTTCCACCAATAAACCTTTTCCGGATTTCCTTAATAAAACAAACCTCATTTCGATATACAACATAATCTTGAATATCAAACACATTACCACTCCTCACTATATATATTATAACATTTTGCTAACATTTTTGTAAGTATAAATTGGATTATCTTGCAAATTCATGATACCTGTATTATAATAAAATAAGAAATCAGGTGAAAAAAATGGATCCCAAAATGAAACGAGAAATTATTTTACATCATTATCAAAATCCAAAAAACAAAGGATTGATAGATGCAGACGACTTTATTGTTGTGGATATGAATAACGAGTCCTGTATTGATGAAGTGCATTTAATGGTTCGTATTGAAAATGGAAAAATAATGGATGCCTATTTTGATGGAGAAGCATGCGCAATATGTACGAGTTCCACTTCAATCATGATAGATACGCTAATCGGAAAAACAGTAGAAGAAGCAAAGAAAATTGTTGCCAACTTTGGAGCAATGATCAATGAAGAAGAATATGATGAAAACATATTAGAACAAGCCATTGTTTATGATGATGTGAAAAAACAACCCAATCGCAAAAAATGTGCCTTACTTGGATGGTGGGGAATGGAAAAAATATTAGAAAAAAATAATCAGAAAAAATAACTGGAAAACTTTTGCTTTCCTTTTTATTTTGTTTTATAATAGATATATGGTGATTATATGACAAATAAAAAAGGTCTTAACAAAACAATAGTAAGAGAAATATCAAAACAAAAAAACGAACCAAAATGGATGACAGACTTTAGAATAAGAGCCTATGAAATGTTTGAACAATTTTCAAACCCTACATTTGGTCCAGAATTAAAAATAGACTTCAATGAAATCCACTATTTTAAACGAATGAGTGATAAAGTAAGCGATCAATGGGACGAAGTACCTAAAGAAGCCAAAGAAACATTTCAAAAATTAGGACTTATAGAAGCAGAATGCAAATATTTAGGAGGAATTGGGGCACAATATGAAAGTGAAGTAGTGTATCATCATATGCTAGAAGAATTGGTGGAAAAAAATGTAATTTTTTGTGATACTGATACAGCATTAAAAAAACATCCAGAACTATTCCAAAAATATTTCAATCATTTAGTAAAATATGATGAAAACAAATATACTGCTTTAAATGGAGCAGTATGGAGCGGAGGAACTTTTATTTATGTACCACCACATACAAAAATAGAAAGACCATTGCAAAGTTATTTTCGCATAAATACAAAAAATATGGGACAATTCGAACGAACTATTATTATTGTAGACGAAGATAGTGAACTCCATTATATGGAAGGATGTACCGCCCCTACATATACAACAGATTCATTACATGCAGCAGTAGTAGAAATCTACGTAGGAAAAAATGCAAAATGTAGATACACCACCATTCAAAATTGGTCAAATAATGTTTATAATTTGGTAACCAAAAGAGCCATTGTAGAAGAAGGAGGATTGATGGAATGGATTGATGGAAATATTGGTTCTAAAATCAACATGAAATATCCATGTTGTGTTCTAGCGGGAGAAGCTGCCAAAGGAAATTGTATTTCCATTGCAGTTGCCAAAGAAGATCAAATTCAAGATGCAGGAGCCAAAATGATCCATTTAGCCCCTTATACAACAAGTAATATCATCAGTAAATCAATTGCTGCAAAAGGAGGAAACGCAAGCTATCGTGGAACAGTTCGAATTGGAAAAAAAGCAACTCATTCAAAGAGTACCATCAAATGTGATACCATCATTTTAGATGAATTTTCAAAAAGTGATACCATACCAAAAAACATCATAGAAAACACTTCTTCCATATTAGAACATGAAGCCACTGTGTCTAAAATTGACCAAGACAAATTATTATATTTAATGAGTAGAGGGCTCACCGAAGAAAAAGCCAAAGAACTCTTAATTATGGGATTTATTGATCGATTTCGTGAAGAACTTCCAATGGAGTATGCAGTAGAATTGAACGCTTTATTAAAAAACTATTTTTAAAATGAAAAAATTGTGATATAATGTAAATAATAAGGAGGAAAAGAAAGATGAAGAAATTTTTAATTGTGACTATCGCAGTTTTATCTTTGTTAGCGGTTGGCTGTGGCAAGAAAACACAAAAAACAACGGGACCTAAAAAAAGTCCACAAGAGGAAGCAATGGAGAAATATTCAAAGGATTATTATATTAAATTTATGAATAAATATTTAACTAATCCAACAGTGTCATTAGAAGCGCTAAAAAAATCAAAAGCTGATGGATACACAGATTATGATTTAAGTAAACTTGACAAATGTAAAGATACTTCTTACACTGAATTAAAGTTAGAAGAAGGAACAAATGAAATCACTGGATATGTACATCATTTAGATTGTGGAAAATAGAAACTTATAGAACAAGAGGATATACAGTTCAGAAAATTCGATTCTGTATAACAAATTTTAAAAAAGAAAAAAAATACATATAAAAAAAAATAGAAATGTCTCGTTTGCATTTCTTTTTTTTATTGTTTATAGTGGTTTCTGTAAGGAGGAATTATATGTTAAATCAAACCATATTAGTAGGAAGGCTGGTAAGAGATCCAGAGCTTCGTGAAACAGAAACAGGAAGGAAAGTGACAAACATTACATTAGCAGTTCCAAGAAGTTATAAAAACATCAATGGAGAATATGATACAGATTTCATTTCCTGTATCCTTTGGAGAGGAGTAGCAGAAAGTACCGTAGAATATTGCAAGCAGGGAGATCTAATTGGTGTGAAAGGGCGAATTCAATCTAGAAATATTGAAATTGATGAAGAAATAAAAAAACAAGTAACAGAAGTCGTTGCAGACAAAGTAACCTTTTTGTCTAGTAAAAGACAAGAAGAATAGTACGATTTTTTCTATCTATTTTTTTCGATTTCATGTATAATAGAAATGGTGAATCATATGAATATAATAGACATTATTAATCAAAAAAGATTAAAACAAGAACTTTCCAAAGAGCAAATTGAATATGTAGTAAAAGAATATACCAATGGCACCATAAAAGACTATCAAATGAGTGCCTTATTAATGGCCATTTGCTTAAATGGAATGAATGATGAAGAAGTATTTGCATTAACAAACGCTATGTACTGTAGTGGAGAAACACTAGATTTGACTTCAATAGATGGTATCAAAGTAGACAAACATTCAACAGGAGGAGTAGGAGATAAAACAACACTGATTCTAGCACCTTTGGTTGCTTCACTCGGAGTAAATGTTGCTAAAATGAGCGGAAGAGGATTAGGACATACAGGAGGAACGATTGACAAACTAGAATCGATTCCAGGTTTTTCCACTATAATGTCATTAGAAGACTTTACACAACAAGTTAACCAAATTCATTTGGCTTTAGTTGGACAAATGGGCAATTTAGTTCCTGCAGACAAAAAAATATATGCACTTCGAGATGTCACAGGAACGGTAGAATCGATTCCTTTAATTGCCTCTAGCATTATGAGTAAAAAACTAGCTTCAAGTGCAGAATGTATGGTAATCGACCTCAAAGTAGGAGAAGGAGCTTTAATTAAAACCAAAGAAGATGCTCGTTCATTAGCGCACTTTATGATTAAAATTGGAAACCAATACAATAGAAAAGTCGTTTGCGCGTTAACGAATATGCAAGAACCACTTGGAACCCATATTGGAAATGCATTAGAAGTACAAGAAAGTATCGAATTTTTAAAAGGAAACTGTCAGAAAGATTTATATGAACTTGTATTAACATTAGGATCCATTATGGTTCATATGGCCCTTTCGATAAGCGAAGAAGAAGCGAGAAAAAAACTAGAAGAAAACATCCATAATCAAAAAGGGTATGAAAAATGGAAAGAATTTATTTCTATGCAGGGAGGAGACTTAGAACAACTTACATTGGCCCCAAAAGTATTTTCTGTAAAAAGTACAAAAACTGGATACATTCAAAAAATACATACGATGAAACTAGGAGAAATTATAAGAGCCATTGGAGCGGGAAGATATCAAAAAGAAGACTCGATTGACTATGGAGTAGGAATGATACTCACAAAAAAAGTAGGAGACTTTGTAATGGAAAATGAAGAAATCTTAAAAATATACTTAAATCAGAAAGACATGACAATAGGTAGTATCTTAGAGTGTTTTGAGATTGGAACACATTATGTGGAGCCAGAACCACTAATTTATGAAATAATCAGATGATAACTTGTCAAATATTGTAAAATTAAAATGTAATACTTGCACATTATAAAAATCTAAGTTACAATCAAAATAGGAGGGATTTTATATGATATATCCATCAATTGATAAATTATTAAATCAAGTGGGATCAAAATACTTACTAGTGAACATTGCTTCTAAAAGAGCAAAAGAAATCAAAGATACAAATCATCTTCAAATGAAAGAAAACGAATATGTTTCAAAAAAAGAAATTGGAAAAGCCTTAGAAGAAATTTCAAAGAACTTAATACACATCAAATAATGTATTAAGTTTTATTTTAGGAGGTACAATGAAATTAATACATATCAGGAAAACAGGAAAAAATAAATATGAAATAGAATTAGAAAACAAAAAAATCAAAACTTATGATACTATTATGTTAAAATATCAATTATTATTAAAGAAAGACATTAACGAAGAATTATTAGAAACTATTGAAAAAGAAACCAGAAATGCAGAAAAATATGAAAAAGTGGTAGCACTAATCAACCGTAAACTAAGATCAGAAAAAGAAATTACTAGCTTTTTAAAAAAACAAGGAATTTCTTCTGAAGAACAGAAAGAAATGATTGAAAAACTAAAAGCAATTGGATTATTAAATGAACAAACCTATATAGAAGCATATATTCATCATCGAATGAATTTATCGAATGATGGACCTAATAAAATAAAAGAAGATTTATTAAAAGAAAACTTTGATGAATCTCTCATTACTACATATCTAGAAAAAATAGAAACATCAGAAATATATGAAAAAATGAGAAAATTGATCGAAAAAAAAATCAAAATGAATCACAAACATTCTACAGAATACTTGAAGCAGAAAATAACTGAAGAAATGATTTATCTAGGATATGATAAAGACTTAATAGAAGAAATATTAAATCATAAAGAAATAGATCATACGCAAATATTAAAACAAGAAATAAAAAAACTATATCAAAAATATCAGAAAAAAGAAAATTGTATTTTTTTGATCAAGCAAAAATTATATCAAAAACAATATTCTATAGAGGAAATCAATCAAGCCTTAGAAGAACTAGACAATTGTTAACCCTATAAAATTAGTATCAAAGACACTATATGATGACTATGGATATGAAGTTTTTTTAGGGAGAGAGTACCAACTTTCATTGGGAGAGTATAGAAAAGGCACCTCTTTCATGAGATAAAATGATTTTTCTTATCAATAGAAGACTTGATTTTCCCAAAGATAAATGACTGAAAAGTGAACAAATAATCGATAACATTTTTTATTCTAAGTGGTAATATACTACTTTTTTTCATCGAAATTTTCATTCAAATTTTACAAAAATAAATGAAATAATGGATTAATTGAGGATTATTTTCTAGTTTGTCACAACTTTTATTACCAACATAGTAATGACAAATTATCTATATAAAAAAAGACTATTGAATTTTGTTGTCAACAGTCTGATATATCTATTGATATGCCTCGATTTCTTCTTTTGTAAGACCAGTAATTTCCATAATAAAGTTAATGTCTGTGTTTTTTTCTAACATTTTTTTGAC
>CAJTLA010000021.1 GCA_910576985.1 uncultured Bacilli bacterium | reverse complement strand
TAAAAATTTTAGAGGTGATAAATGTGAATAAAAAATTAGATAAAGGATTAAATATTCTATTAAATACATACTGGTCAAGTGGTGGTTGGAAAGATGGAACGATTTCAAAAGATGATTTTGAATATGCTAAAAGTGAGGGATACATGTTTGATTATCCGATTTATGAAACTCATGATGCAACCTTAAAAAAACTGAAAAAATTATTACTTAAAATAAATCCTATAGATATAGCCAATGCTTTTTTATACAGTTTATCCACAAGAAAATTAGAATATCGTTCTGCCTTAGGAAGTTTTTACTACGCAAAAACAATACCAAAACATAAATTAGACATCGGAGATGGTAATTGTGGAAATAAACATTGCTTTTTATGTGGCTGGTTTGCTTGGGAAAAACAACCAAATCAAGATGAAATAAATCAAGGATTAAATGTCTTGAACTTTGAAAGATACAAATTTGGAGGGGTAAGGCATACCTATCTTGATTACGTCTTATTTGATTTAGAACAGTTTTTTAAATTGCCTAAAGTAATACCAACTGACGAAGATAAAAATATTTTAAGAAGAATATTAAATTGTGTGAATAAATTAGAACCAAAAGATAAAGCTGGAAAACTACGCAATTTAATTTTAAAAGAAAAAATATTTAAAAGTAATAAAAATGAAGTAAGCAAAATTTTAGATATACTTGGAATTTGTGGCATATTAGTCAGTGAAGAATATCCTTCATTTGATGAAAAATTTGTAGATGAATATGGTAGATCGTCAGTTGAACATAAAAACGACTTTGCTTATCCAATTAATAGATGGCATGCATCAGACGGAATAAATTATGATAAATTTGAGAAAGTATTCAATGATACGATTCATTAACAAAATCTATTTAAAACCTAAACAGCTTCATAAAATAAAAAGAGATACATATCACTTGGAATAGTTAAGTGTTGCCTTTAACTTGTTATATTAAAGGAACGCTTCGGCAAGTTGCCAAGCGTTTTCTTTTTAGCCTTTGTTTTTTGACCTTAAGTCTAAAAGTAAAATTAGGATAACTAATATTACCAAATATTTCATAAATACACTCACACATAGACAGCACTTCACTTTTATGAGGAACACTTAACAGTTAATATGTATCTCTTTATATATTATACTACGTTTTAATGTAGCAGAAAACAATTTATTTGTTCTTACTTACAAAAGTAGATTTCACTAAAAAACTAAAAGAATGGAATTTAGTTCTACAAATCAACAAGTGGAATTTAATTCTACAATTATATATAATAGTACACTTGATAAGTTCATTTATAATGTCGAAAGGAATTCTTAATTATGAAAATCAAATTTTGAAATAATATAAAAAATGATATAATAGTAAAAAACAAAGAAAGACAGCTGGTAATATGTCAAGATGTTTTTAGCAGTTTTTTATAAAATTTTCTGCTATATCAAAGAAATTAAAGCATACTTAAAACAATGTGCCAAAGAGCAAATTTATTTTACGAACACATATTCGCTTTCAAAAGGATTAACTTAATTAATAATTTGTTGATTAAGAATACATTCTAAACTTCATGGATATTACTACGAATAAAATTTAGAAGAAACAGCATCTGAGTTAGAAGGATTTGATTAATAAGAAGAGAAACAGTCTTTCAGAGTAGACACCTAATGGGCTACAGGAATGATTTGAATATCTCTCAACTATATCCAAGATAATTATATAGAACTAGAGAGCTAATTCCAACGGTTAATAAATATTAATAGGAATTATTGCACCTCCGATGGGTAACCTACTCGGTGGGAACCATTTCTTGTAAGAAGTGGACAAGAACTTTTAAAACCTATTAATAGCTTGAAAAATATAAATAGAAAGAAATATGATTTGTAAGATTACTTCTTAAATCTTACAAACATATTATACGAGGAGTTTTAAATATGAAAAGTGGATATATCAATTTAGATAGCAAAACATTTGATATTATAGAAAATAAAAATTTAATAGCAGTCGATCTAGAATTAGCCGAAACTTTATCTATTCTAAACAAAAAAAGGATATTTAGTAAAAACGGCAAATAAAGCTAAAACTACAAGACTTTTTTCAATGAGTTGTACTATTCATGAACTGATAGAACAAAACCTTTTACAAATAAACCAAGAAAATTTACCAAAAATAAAAAAAGTAATTAATAATAACAGTACTGAAGCAACCATAATAATGTTTCAAAAAGAATATCATTTTGAAAACTTGCCAAAAGGATATAAAAAAGTAAATAACGCTTTAATATATTGTTTAAACTTTTTAAAAGAAGAACCAACAGTAGAATTAAAAACTTTAATAGAATTAGAAAATGAAAACAAAAAAAGTCTTTTGAACTTAAAAGAATGGACACAAAACTTACCAATGAATAAGAATTAATATTAAAAAATAAGGAGGCCCAAACATGGTACCAAAAGTAACATTTGAAACATTAGGCATAAAAGAGAATTTAGAAGAATTAGTTTATTATGCAAAAATAGAAAATAGCCAGAATAGTCCACTCAATTTTTATCAATTTACACTAAATCTATTTCCAGAACTCAAAGGAAAATTAAAACCCAACATGAGTAATAAAGAAATATATATGATATTAGATAACGAAGTAAAACCTACTTTGCAAAAATTACAAGAAAAAACAGATGAGATCAAAAAATATCAAGCAATATGGAATAAAGTCAATAACCAAATTATGAAAGAATTAGAAAAACAATTAAATATAAAATGGCCTGAAAATGAAACCATCATTTGTAGAGTTGGATTACTACCCGTTTGCCCTAGAGATATTATGGGAAGAACTTTTAATGTAAATTATGGAATGAACCCAGAAAATATCATTTCAACCACGATTCATGAATTGTGCCATTTCATTTATTTTGAAAAATGGAAGCAAATATATCCAAATTATAGTGAAGAAGAATTTGATCGTCCACATATCGCTTGGTATCTAAGTGAAGCAATGATAGATCCATTAATAAATAATGAAATATTCAAAAAATATACGAATGATGGATTATCGTCATATACAGTTTTTTATGAAACAGAAATTGAAGGGAAATCAATTATAGATACATTAAGAGATTATGTCAATCAAAATTCAATAGAAAAAGCGATCCAAATGGGATATGAATTTTTTAAAAAACACGAAAATGAAATAAGGAAGTGAACTTATGTTTCTCAGAAGAATCGAATATGAAAAAGAAAAAATAACAAATCCCAATATATATCCTTATAATATCCCATGCTTGCAAACATTAGAAATGATTGAATTTAATCACCCAGTCACCTTTCTAATCGGAGAAAATGGTTCAGGAAAAAGTACATTAATAGAAGCATTAGCTTTAAAATTAGGACTCAATGGAGAAGGAGGAACCAACAACTTTAGATTTTGTACGAAAAATACGATCTCCAATTTAAGTCAATATTTAAAAATCGTAAAACATACAAAACTACCTCAAACAAAATTTTTTTTAAGAGCCGAAAGCTTCTATAACTTTGCAACAAAAATAGACGAAATTCAAGAAGAAAGTGGAGGTATTATAGAGCACTATGGAGGAAAATCTTTACATGAACAATCACATGGAGAAAGCTTTATATCAGTGATTAAAAATCGTTTTGGAGAAAATGGTCTATACATTTTAGATGAGCCAGAAGCGGCCCTATCTCCAACAAGGCAAATGAGTCTTTTAATTCTGATGGATGAATTAATTCATAAAGGATCACAATTTATTATTGTAACTCATTCCCCAATTCTACTTTCATTTCCAAACGCAGAAATATTAGATTTGGATAATGGATTTTCCCCTAAAAAATATGAAACAACCGAAATATACCAATTGTATAAATTATTTATTAATGATAAAGAACGAATTTTAAAGGAGCTATTGCATGAAAGAAACAATCGTACATCCATTTGAACCAATATTTAATGAAAATGCAAAAGTATTAATCTTAGGAAGTATTCCGTCTCCAAAATCAAGAGAACAAGGATTCTACTATGGACATCCTCAAAATCGTTTTTGGAAAGTATTATCAAAAATATTTAAAGAAAAACTTCCAATGACAAATGAAGAAAAAAAAGAATTCATTTTAAATCATCATCTAGCACTTTGGGATGTTGTAAAACGTTGTGAAATCAAAGGCGCTAGTGATAGTTCCATTCAAAATGTAGAAGTGAATGATATTAAAGCATTAATCAAACAAACTAAAATAAAATATATTATCACAACAGGAAAAAAAGCAGATGCATTATATCAAAAATATCTATCAAAAAGTATCAACATTTCATCAATTTCTTTGCCATCAACAAGTCCAGCCAACTGTGCAATGAAAGAAGATCAACTAATAGAACATTACCAAATTCTAAAAAAACTCACAAAATAATGGGAAATTATAGAAATTTTCCTTTTTTTCGTTACAAATAATCAATTATACGTTATAATAAAATAAAGAATGGAGATGATAACATGGTAGCATTAATTACAGGAGCAAGCTCAGGATTAGGAGCAGATATGGCTAGAGTTTTATCACAACAAGGATATGACTTAATTTTAGTTGCAAGAAGAAAAGAACAACTAGAAGCCTTAAAAAAAGAATTAGATACCAATGTCAAAATCATTTCCACTGATTTATGCAGTACTTTCAATTGTATGAAATTATATAACAAAGTAAAAAAAGAAGATATTGATATTATAATTAATAATGCGGGTTTTGGACTCTTTGGCGAATTTTCAGAAACAAAAGTAGATAAAGAATTAGATATGATTGATCTTAACATCAAAGCAGTCCACACCTTAACCAAACAATTTGTAAAAGACTTTAAAGAAAGAGGATATGGATATATTTTAAATGTTGCAAGTAGTGCCGCCTTTATGGCAGGTCCATATATGTCAACTTACTATGCTACAAAAGCATATGTCTTACACCTCACAGAAGCAATTTACGAAGAACTAAGAAGAGAAGATAGTGGAGTATATATTGGAGCATTATGCCCAGGCCCAGTAAAAACAGAGTTTAACAAAGTTGCAGGAGTAGAATTTGGAATAAAAGGATTAGAAAGCACAACAGTAGCAGAATATGCCATCAAAAAAATGTTTCAAAAAAAATTAATTATTATTCCAGGAAACCAAATGAAACTTGCAATTTTTGGAAGACGCTTTATTCCAGAGAAACTACTGATTCGAATAACTGCTAAAATACAAAAAAAGAAAAACAAATAAGCTTTCACCAAAAGCTTTTTTGATGCTCTTAAATAAACAAAAAATTGTGAAAATCAAATATAAAAACATAGAAAATCTATTTTTTTACACCTGTTTTGTGTTAAAATATCAATTGGTGATGTCTATGAGAGGGAACAATTTATGTTTATCTTTCAACATGGAAAAAATTTACGAAAATGCTAATTTTCAAATTAACGAGAATGATAAAGTTGGTATTGTAGGCGTAAATGGAGCAGGAAAAACAACACTACTCAAAGTTATATTAAAAAAGCAAGAATTAGATAGTGGAAACATTATGATCTCAAAGAAAAAAAGAATTGGATATTTACCCCAAGAAATCATTATAGAAAACTTAGAAATGACGGTCTTTGAGTATTTAATGAGTGCTCGCCCCATTGAACAACTAAATAAACAATTAGAACAATTATATGTAGAAGTAGCACAACAGCAAGAAAAAGACCAACGAAAAACACTCCGTAAAATTGGAGAAATTCAAGAACAACTAGAATATTATGATTGCTATAATTGCGAAAATATTTTGTTTGAATTGATTTCACATATGAATATCGACAGTGATTTATTAGATATGAAACTAATAGATTTGTCAGGTGGTCAAAAATCAAAAATAGCGTTCGCACATCTTTTATATTCTAGTCCAGAAATTATGCTACTAGATGAACCAACCAACCATTTAGATATAGATACTAGAAACTTCGTAATAAATTATTTAAAAAAATATCATGGAATGATTTTAACAATTTCTCATGATATTGATTTTTTAGATGAAATTACTAATAAAATTTTATACTTAGATAAAATGACACATCAAATGATTACTTATGAGGGGAACTACACTGTCTTTATGAAAAAATTGACAAAAGAAAAAGAAGCAAAAGAGAATCTAATAAAAAAACAAGAAAAAGAAGAAGCAGAACTAAAAGAATTTATTCTTCAATATTCAAACTCTTCTGGAAAACGAAAACGAATTGCTCAAAGTAGAGAAAAATTACTTGCAAAAAAACAAAAAGATAGAATTCAACATGATGAAATTAGAAAAAAAGTTCGATTTAAAATCAAACCATTAAGAGAAGGATCAAAAATTCCTATAAAAGTAAACAATATTTCTTTTCATTATCCAAATTCAAAAGCATTATATCATAATCTTTCATTTTTAATAAATAATCGAGAACGATTTTTAATTGTTGGAGAAAATGGAGTGGGGAAATCAACTCTATTAAAATTACTAATAGGAGAGCTAAAACCATTAGAAGGTAATATTTGGTTTGGAAGTAAAACAGATATTGCATACTATGCACAAGAACAAGAACTGCTGGATGGAAACAAAACAATTTTAGAAAATATAGATCAATCAGGTTATAGTGAAAAAGAGCTAAGAAGCCTTTTAGGAAGCTTTCTGTTTTCAGGTGACGAAGTATTTAAAAAAGTTTCAGTATTATCACCAGGAGAAAAAGCCCGTTTAGCGCTATGTAAAGTAATGTTGAAACAAGGAAATTTATTATTGCTAGATGAGCCAACGAATCACTTAGATCCAGAAACTCAAAAGATTATTGGCGAAAACTTTAAAGAATATGAAGGATCTATTATTTTAGTTAGTCATAATCCAGCTTTTGTAGAAAATATTGGAATAGATAGAATGTTAATACTTCCAAGTGGCAAAATTGTGAATTATTCTAAAGAAACTTTAGAATATTATTATCAGTTAAACGAGAAAGCTTAATAATGAGCGTTTTCAATTAAGGTAGTAATTAAATCTTGATAAGTAAATTTGTCATTTGTAAGTAATTTCGGATACATACTAATCGTTGTAAATCCTGGGATGTTGTTAATTTCATTTACATAGATTCGATTGGTATCAGGTAAATAAAAGAAATCAATTCTAGATAATCCTAGTAATTCTAAATGGTAACATACTTGATTTACAATTTCAGTGATTTTTTGAGTGACTTCATTTGGCAAATTAGTTACAAGCTCAGCCTTACTCGTTTCATCAACATATTTAGCTTCAAAATCGTAAAAATCATGTTCCGATTTAATTTCTCCAATTGGTGAAACAACCCAACGATCTTTTTTTTGTAATACAGCACATTCTAATTCTCGCATTTGAAGAAAAGGTTCTAACAATATTTTTTTGTCATATTGTAAAGCTTTTTTTATTCCTTGTTTTAACTCTTTTCGGTCGTTTGCTTTGGATATACCAATAGAAGAGCCACCATTACATGGTTTGATAATCATTGGATATGAAAGTATTGATTCAATATTTTTCCAAGATTGATTTTTGTCATATAATAAAAATGGTGTTACAGGAATGCCAAAATGTGAGAGAATAATCTTTAGATAATGTTTATCCATAGCAATACTACTAATTTTAGGATTACAGCCCACATAAGGAATGTGGAAAAGTTCTAACATACTTTGTATTTTCCCATCTTCTCCATTAATTCCATGTAGCATAGGGAAGACAACATCAAATGATTTCACAAATTCAATAATGTTTTCAATTTTTTTCACTTTTCCATGATGCCATTCTGAATGAGTGATGTGATGAATGGAATCTATATATTGGTACCATTCATTTTGTTTAGTAATACCAACAGCTGTAACTTCATATTTTGAGTAATCAATATTTTCTAAAATTGACTTTGCAGATTTACAAGAAACTTGGTGTTCACTAGAATTGCCACCAAATAATAATAATACTTTTTTCATGATTCACCTCTAAATTATTATATGTGCCTATACCTATTTGGTTCTAAATACAATCAAAAATGCATAGAATGTAATGAAATTTGTTGTGAATTTTAGAAATTTGTGTTATATTATGATTGGTTTAAAAATTATTTCTGTCACTTTCCAATGATTTGGGGTCCTAAATAAGTATTAAATCAAATCGAAAAGGAGGGTACAGAATGGAAAAGCAAGATAAAATTATCGTTTGCCAAGATTGTGGTGAAGAGTTTACTTTTACTGTAAGAGAACAAGAGTTTTACGAAGAAAAAGGATTTACTAATGAACCAAAAAGATGCAAAAATTGTCGCGATAAAAGAAAATCAGAAAAAAGAAATTTTCAATCAAATGAAATGTAACTTACCAATTGGTAAGTTTTTTCATTCTTTTGCATAAAAAAAATTTTTCTTTAATATGTTCAATACTTAGTAATTTAGAATAATGTGATCAACTTAATTTTTTAGACACTGTCTGGAATTTCGGATAGATAATATAAAGTTTACATATGCTCAATAATATTAAACTTAAAATTTTTCGTAATTTTCTTGATAGTTTCATGAGTTCTAAATTAGAAGAATAAAAAACAAATATTCTTTCCTGAAATATATTTTTTATCTAGTTTGATAATATTCTTAATATCTCATTTTTATATATTCATCACTTTTACAAAGAAAAAGTCCATAATATTAAGTTATGAACTTTGTCCTCTTTCTATAAATGGATTGTCACCCCTTTTTTAGATAGTTTTTATAAGGACAACTGTAGACGATACTGAACTGGGGTCCTGTAATCTGATGAACCATGTATTCGAATATTGTTATACCAATTTACATAGTCAAATAACTCTCGTTCTAATTCCTCAAAATTTTCAAATCGACGATTAAAAGCAAATTCTGTTTTTATTATTTTATAGGTTGCCTCTGCTACTGTATTATCATATGGACAGCCCTTTTTTGATAATGACCTCTTAATTCCAAATGTATTAATTGTTTCATCTATCAACTTATTTTTACATTCATTTCCTCTATCTGTATGAAATGCTTCTATTTGATTGAGAGTATATGGTATCTTACATATTGCTTGATATACGAGTTCAGCTGTTTTATGTTTTCCTGCTGCATATCCTATGATTTCTCTACTCCATAAATCTAATATTAAACATATATAGTTCCATTTACCATCTACATTTACATATGTTAAATCACTTACTATTACCTCTAATCTTTTTTCACGGTTAAACTCTCTATTTAATATATTTGGTTTATCTTCTTCATTACATTTTGTTTTATGAACTTTAAATTGCTTTATTGTATAGTTGCTTACTAAACCATGTAGTTTCATAATTGTTCTTATCTTTTTAAGTGAAACCTGATATCCCATTTTAGCAAGTTCTACTTTAATTTTTCTAGAACCATAATTATTTCTGCTTTCTTTAAAAATTTGAATGATTTTTTCTTCCAAATGTTTATCTTTCCTCTTATTTTTTCTTTGATAGTAGACAAGAGCTCTGGACACTGTTAGAGCTTTACACATTGCACTGATACTATACTTGTCACGATTGGCTAATATAATTCTTATTTTCGTCCCATTATCAGCGCTGCAAGATTCAAAATATCATTTTCCATTCGAAGCTGTTTATTTTCTTTTTCCAGTTCTTTTAATCCTAAATTAGAGTTATCAAAGACAATATTTTTGTCTGAAATATATTCTATGTTTAGTTTGGCAATATTTTTAATTCTTAATATCTTATTTTTCACACACAAAGGAAATTCTAAAAGTTCTATGGACACATTCATTTTATATGCTCACCATCTTTGCAAAGAAAAAAGTTCATAACCTCAGTATTACGAACTTTTACTAGATTCTCGCACAAAGGTGTGCGTAAAATCACATACAAGTTACGAACTTTGTTTTCTTTCTATAAATATTATATATGAATCTTTATTAAATTTCAATGGTAGTATAGCAAATTTTTGCCATATATAGTATAATTTAGACATAAGAAATCTTATGATTAAATTAAAGACTGGAGGCAATTAATGGACAATGAATTAATTAAAAACGATAATGAAATCAATAGTATATTTGATAATATTAAAGAACTAGTAATCAGTAGTAGAAATAAAGTGTATAGTGCTGTAAATACTGAAATGCTTAGTTTATATTGGAATATTGGCAAGGCGATTATGGAAATTCAACAAGGTGATGAAAGAGCAAATTATGGTGATGCAGTTCTTGATAGATTATCAGAAAAATTAACTGATGAATTTGGGAAAGGTTTTTCTTCAAGAAATCTGCGAACTATGAGAAAATTCTATTTAATATATCCAATTTGGCAGACAGTGTCTTCCAAATTGAGTTGGTCGCATTATTTGGAATTAATAAAAATAGAAGAAGATAATAAAAGGAATTTTTACTTCAATGAATGTATAAATACTAGATGGAGTGTTAGAGAACTTCAAAGGCAAATAGGATCTTTGTTATATGAGAGATTAACCTTATCTGCTAATAAAGAAAAAATATTAGAACTTGCTGAAAAAGGTCAAATTTTAGAGTCAAGTAAAGATTTAGTAAAAGACCCTTTTGTCTTAGAATTTCTTGATATCAAAGAGAAAACAGACTATTTAGAAACAGATTTAGAAAAGAATATATTAGAACATTTAAAGGAATTTTTATTAGAGTTAGGAAAAGGTTTTATGTTTGTAGGCTCTCAAGTAAGATTAACATTAGAAGAGGATCATTTTTATCCGGATTTAGTTTTTTATAACAGACTCTTAAAGTGCTTTGTTATAATTGACTTAAAAATTGGTAAAGTAAGTCACCAAGATATTGGGCAGATGCAAATGTATGTTAATTACTATGATAGAGAAATAAAAAACAGTGATGAAAATCCAACTGTTGGCATTTTATTATCAACGTTAAAAAACAAGACTGTTGTAAAATATACTCTACCAGAAGACAATAAAAATATTTTTTCTTCTAGTTATAAATTACATTTACCTACGGAACAAGAATTAATAGAAGCGGTGGAAGAAGAAAAGAAAAATTTTGAGTTAAATGAATAAATTTAATTATGACGAATTTGCCATAAATGAAAAGAATTATCGGAGGAAGAACAATATGGAAGCAAGTATTGATAATTTAGTAACGATATTTAATGAAAATAGCGATAAAAGAATTTGTGTTTTAGGGACAACCTGTACTGGAAAATCAACATTAATAAATGAAGCAAATATTGGTTTAGATATGGATGAAGAAATATTTCCATTATTAACAAAAGAAGAAACCGATTATGTTTGTAATTCTCCTTGGACTGAATAAATTGGAGATAAAATGAATGAACTTGTAAGGAATAAGTTATCTATAAAACCGGGAATTCCAATGTTTGGAACAGTTTTACTTGAGTGTGATTTAATCGTTTATTTACATATAAATGATGAATTACTTTTAGAGAGAACTAAACTTAGAAATGCTGACTTTGGGAATGCGAAAGGTATGCAAATGAAAATAGAAAGTGAAATAAGAAACTCTGGAATAGATACAATAACTTTAGAAGTAATGGATAATAGAAAGAAGGTTACACTATGAAAAAGATACTTTTAACAAGTACAGGATTTGAAAATGACAATATTAAAAATAAATTTTTGGAATTATTAAATTGTGATGTAGCAGAGGCAAAGATTTTATTTATTATAACAGCAGCAAATGATCCAGATGCAGTTAGGATTTTGTCAAAATGTTTAGATGATTTAACTAATTGTAATATTCCAGATGAAAATATAACTATTTATGATATGCATAAGTTATTAACTCAAAATGAAATAAATAAATATAATGCAATATATGTTTGTGGTGGTAGTACAAAATATTTAGTAGATAGAATTAATGAAATAGATTTTAAACCTCTTCTTGATAAGTATATTGAAAATGGTGGAATTTATATTGGCGTTAGTGCTGGAAGTGTAGCAGCAAGTGGAAATTATCAAAATGGTCCTTGCCTAATTAAAAATAATTTAGATGTTCATTGTGAGAGTGGAACAGAAAACGGAATTATTACGACTAGCAATGATATACTTTTAACTGATAATCAAGCAATATTTATAAATGGAAGTGAAAATATAATTTTTGAATAATAAAAAAATAAAGGCAATGCTCAAACGGGTATTGCCTTTTCAAAATTTTATTTTTTCAGTTTGTTTATCCAAAAGTCAAAATCAAACATTTTATTTTTCAAAAATTCTTCATCCTCAAAATAGCCAAAATTATGAAGTCTTTTTTTGAGTTTCAGTAATTCATTTATGCTCTCCTCTAAACTTTCAGCAATGTAATTGATGTCGCTATTGGATAAAGAATTTATTTTAAAATCATCAATCAATTTTCTAATAAAATCAGATTGAGATAATTTCATTTTAGAAGATTTTTCTTCAAGCATTTTCTTTTCAGTTTCATTTAGAAAAACATTGATTTTAATATTTCTTGTTCTCATTTTTTAAAATTTCCTTTCTAATTTTGAGGGTATGGGAGTTCCCATAATCGAAAATGTGTGGGAGTAGGTTTTCAGTGCTGGCTAGGACATAAATCTTAATTTGTCCTCACACGTTTTCAGTATAAATTAGTTCCCTTAATATAACTTCTTCTGCCATATTTTTATAATTATTCATTAGTTTTACCCATTCAAGTTGGTTATCCATTTTACTTTTTTTCAGACAGTAATTTATCAGAATTTTTGTATTGCTCCATTAAAATATTTAGTCTATTTTCTGCTTCAACACTAACTGAAACAAGATGATTTGTTAGTTCGTTTTTCATTAAAAGAGTTGTATAAAGTGGCTTATTATTTTCTTTCAGATAATGTAATCTTAAATAACCATACTTGTTAATTTTTTCATTGTTTTGTTTTTCTATTGTTAATTTTGGTAATAAATAATCACCAAATTTTGTATAATCTAATTTCATTTTTTATCTCTCCATTTCTTTATTCTTAATATTTTCTTCGTAAAAATCTACTGATTTTGTTTTAGTATTGTATTTAAAATATCCTTGTTCTTTGTTTTTATCTATAACTTTAATAGTAAATCTATCAATTAAAATTACAGTAAACTCGCCAATAGATAATTGATTTTTTAGGTAATTGAGAACTTTAAATTGTTCTATAGTATCTACTTGATTCTTTAAAATATTTTCTTTTGTTAATTGTTTCATTGATAACTCCTTTCGCTTTCAATTTGCTTTTACTATTTCTTTTTTTGGTACTAATAATAGAAAATCTTTAGAAACATTCCCCTCAAAATAGGGACTGCCAATTATACCATTGGTGCTAGTATAGATATATAGACACGAAAAACTTTAGTAATGGTATACTAGAAATACCAAGAAGGAGGAAGTGTCTATGAAACAGGAACATAAAAGTTATGATGAAGATTTCAAAAAAACAATAGTGAGTTTATATGAATCTGGAAAAAGAAAATCCGATTTAACAAGAGAATATGGCATATATTATACAAATATAGATAATTGGATTAAGAAGTATGATACAATTGTTACTTCAACAGGTGAAGTAACTAATAATGATGAAATCATCAAATTAAAAAAGAAACTGCATGAAGTTGAATTGGAGAATGAAATCCTAAAAAAGCAGTTGCCATATTCTCAAAGAAGTAAAAGATAAAGTCAAATTTATAAATGAGAACAAAGAGAAATATGATGTTAGAATATTATGTAAATGTTTGAATATTCATCACTCTGTGTATTACTATCACTGTAATCATATAACAAATAGTTATACAGTAGCGAATCAACAATTAGATGAACAAATTAAAAGCATATTTTATGAATCAAAAAAGAGGTATGGTTCTCCAAAGATAACAAAAGTATTAAATGAACAGGGAATTACAGTGAGTCAAAAGAGAGTTGGTAGAAGAATGAAATTATTAGGACTTAGAAGCATAACAGTTAAAAAATTTAATCATTCAGGTAAGTCAAAAACAGATGAAACTAAGGAATATCCTAACCTACTGGAACAAAACTTTTTCGCTTCTAAGCCAGGACAAAAATGGGTTGGGGATATTACTTATATTTATACGACAGAAACTGGATGGACATATTTAGCGATAGTAATGGATTTGTTTGATTTGAAAGTGGTTGGATGGAGTTATAGTCTTAATATGACAGATGAGTTAGTAATTGAGGCATTTAATAAAGCTTTAGTGAATCGTGGATTAGAAAAAGGAGGAATCTTCCATTCAGATTGTGGGAGTCAGTATACATCAAATAATTATGAACAATTATTATCCACACTTTCAATCAAGCATTCTTATAGCAAAAAGGGATACCCATATGATAATGCAAGTATGGAAAGCTTCAATGCCATATTAAAGAAAGAAGAAGTAAATGTGAATACGTATCAAACATTTAAAGAAGCTAAGTTGGTTATATTTGAATTTATAGAGAGTTGGTACAACAATAAACGTATCCACAGTACATTGGGGTACATTACTCCCAATCAAAAATATAATAACTATATTACTAACTTAGCAATAGCCTAAATTTCAATTACTAAAGATTTTCGTGTCTAAAAACTTGACATAAATCCACCATCTACATAAAAATGACTATGGGCTTTAGCAAAAAAATCATCTACAAACTCGCTCGGGTATTCATTATTTGTCATCTTTAAAATAGATAAAACATTATAATATTTTTTCTTGAGTTCTAATTCTTCTTCAGTTGTTCCATTAAGATACTTAATTCCGACAGTATCATTTTTTAGGACAATATATAGATATTTGATAAATTCTGTACTACTTTTTGTGATAAATTCATCAGTAAATTTTATATATTTAATTTCAATATTGTAGTTATCATCTCTTGTAATTTCTATTACAGAGATAAGCCTATGAATCATATCTCGTTTGGCTTCTCTTGATAGTAAATTATAGAAAAAAGTGAAGTCCATCTTTTTAACATTTTTGAATACTAGTTTGTCATTTTCTTTTTTGCAATCTAATTTTTTCAGAAGTTCTGTTGTATATTCTTTTGATTCGCTATCTGGATCAAGAGTTATTTTCTTATTGTTTAGTTTCTCAATCTCTTTTTTTATAACATCATTTTTATGGTTAATCGTTTCAACATCTAGGGTAGAACTTAAATATAAGTCAACTAATCTTTTTTCTTGTACTTTTAACTTTTCAATCGCTTTTTCTATTTCTTTTGCATCATTACTCTTTGTAGAATTACAAGTAATAATTTCATTATTTGTTCCCATCATAAAGATAGCTAATTCTTCTAATACTCGTCTTAATTTCACTTCTATTTTTTCCGTATTATAATGAAATCCATATCCACTACAATTCTGATTTTTACATCTTAAATGGTAATAAACTTTTTGTTTTCCATTTGAATATTTAAAAGATTCAGAGGAAGCCATAATACTACCACATATTGGACATTTTACTAATCCCGAAAATAAATGAATAAACTCTCCATAATTTGAGTGCTTATTTTTTACTAATACATTTCTAGTAGCATTCCAAGTTGTTTCATCAATAATTGGTTCACAATAGTCTTTCACTCTTAAAATATCTTGTTGTTTTCGCTTATATTTTCCATATTCAAATATACCGATATAAATAGAATTAGTAAGTATTTTATAAATTCTATCTGCCCTCCATTTACCATTTTTTAGATATGCATTATTATCTTGCATAATTGTAGCAATGCCTCTAGTAGAATTACCTTCTTGGCATAATTTAAAGATTTCTTTTACAACTTGGGCTTCTATTGGTTCTATTTCTAAATGTCCTGTATCTTTATTTCTAATATAGCCATAGGGTGCTTTACTAGGATGAATGTGCTCTAGTGCCATTTCTTCCATTGCTCTTTTTGTTCTTGCACCAATTTCTTTTCTTTCTCTCTGACCAAATACTAAATTCATACCAAAAATCATTTCACCATTAGCAGTAGATACATCATAAGGCTCGAGTATTAACTCAATCTTAACATCGTGTTCTTCACAGTAATTTAAAAGCCAAAAACCATCATAATTGTTTTTTGTAAGTCTATCTACTTTAATTGCAATTAACTTATCAATTTTTTTAGATTTAATATCTGCAAGTAATCTTTGCATTTCAGGTCTCATTAAGTCTTTTCCAGAATGACCTGCATCATTATAAACATCTACAATACTATAATCGTTCTTTTCACAATATTCTTTAATCATACGAAGTTGTGAATCAATAGAGTAATCATTATCTCTTTGGTCATCTGTACTTACTCTTACATATACTGCACATCTCATAAAATATCATCTCCTCACTTGTTTCCTCACTTAGAAATCAAAATTCAGACAGTAATTATGAAAAAAGTAAAAATTTTACACATTCTTTACCTTTTCTTCATTAGTTTCCTAACTTGAAAGTGATTTTACGAAGTCTAATTTGAAAAATTAATCCTCTCATCTGTTTCCTCACTAAAACAGTAAAAGTAAACCCTAAACTTTAAACTTTTTTTAAATTTGGATAAGTTCTGATAATGAATATTTTTGATTATGCTCTTTAATATAGAATGGCTTGTTAGATATTTCGTTAATTTTATACTCTAGTATTGTAAGAGTAGTAGGATATGTAATTAGATACTCTGTAGGTTCTATAACTTGTAAATTAGTATGTAGAATATGTTTTATCGCACCTTTTTTAACTTTGTAAGTATAGCCTTTAATCACCTCCAAGATTCCAGTATTCGGTTTCAATGTTTCAATAGTTTTAAATTCTAACATCAAAAAAATCCTCCTTCCTAGAAAGAGAACTAAAGCCTTTTATATAAAATAAAAAACTTACGAACTTTTTACAGTCCGTAAGTTGTTTTCAAATGGGGCGAAATAAGGGAATCGAACCCTTGCATAATGGAACCACAATCCACCGTGTTAACCACTTCACCAATTTCGCCATTTATAAGTCATCGACTTACGGATACTATTTTATCAATTATTTTTACATTTGACAATACTTTTTATCATAAAATCATCAAAAATATAGACAAATCCCCAATTCAAATAAAAAATATTACATAGAATATGGGCAAGAGGTGAAAAAAATGAATTACAATGAAAATTATTATGAAGACCAAAATCGAAATATGATTGCCATGAAAAATACAATGAATGGTGTGAATAATAATAATTTTAACAAGTGCAACTATGTTCAACAAGTAGCACCAGATGATTTATATGATGCTTATGCTGGATTTATTCGAGGGAATATGTTTCCAGACTTATATAATCAATATAAAATTTCTAAACCATTTGAAATTGAACCAATGAATGAACAAGCTGGAATGTTAACCTATGTAGATGCTTATTGCTTTGGAGCCCACGATCTTAACTTGTACTTAGATACACATCCGAATGATCGTGCGATGATTGAATTATATAATCGGTATCGTATGGAAAGTGAAAATGCTTTAAAGCAATATGAAAAAAAATTTGGTCCCATCACAGTAGATAGTGAAGCTACTTTAGCATTCCCCTGGGAATGGAACAATTCACCATGGCCATGGGAAAATAAATAGGAGGAAAATAATATGTGGAAATACGTAAAAAAATTACAGTATCCTGTAAATATTAAAAAGAAAGATCCAAAATTAGCAAAATATATACTTACACAGTATGGTGGTCCTGCTGGAGAACTTGCAGCAGCTTGGCAATATTTGGATCAGAGATATACTATGCCAGATGACCGAGGCAAAGCTTTACTGACTGATATTGGGACGGAAGAACTTGCCCATGTTGAAATTATCTCTACTATGATTTACCAACTTATGGATGGTGTTACCCCAGAAGAATTAAAAGCAGCTGGCATGGGCGAGCAATATGCGCAATTTGGAACTGATTTATTTCCATCAGACTCTTTTGGAAATCCATTTAATATGGCATATATTAAATTGGCAGGAGACTATATTGCTAATATTGAAAGTAATATGGGAGCCGAACAAAGAGCCAGAGCGACTTATGAACATTTAATGGATTTAACAAACGATCCAGATGTTCTGGCGCCACTTTCATTTTTAAGAGAACGCGAAATTGTTCATTATCAACGTTTTAAAGAGCTTAGAAATTACTATTTAGAGCAAAAAGAAAAATCAGGAAAGTGAGTTTTTATTCACTTTTTTTGTTAATAATAAGTTAGCTTCTGTAATCTAAAATCAATAAGACAATCGAATAGGCAAGATAAAATGTACCAATCAATGATTAAGTAAAGGTACCATTTGCTATATAACTTGTATCTGTCGATGTGGAATAAGTCCAAAATCCTGGGAGATCGACAGACAAAACTATATTAAATTAGACTAAAATGGAGTTAAAATAGAAAATTTTAAGAATAAATGATATAGTTATTATAGAATTTATTAGAAAATTCAAGTATTTGACCTGTTTGTAATCTAACATATTGTAATTTAAATTAATAATTCTTGAATCTGATTAAAAGCTTTTGATAAGTTTGTAATCTAACATATTGTAATTTAAATTTAGTTTTTTATATTTTACTTGTAAGTCTAGAAACTGTTTGTAATCTAACATATTGTAATTTAAATTCTTTCTCATTGACAATATAATTATATCATACTATGGTTTGTAATCTAACATATTGTAATTTAAATGCTTACAAAGGAACTTCAATAAATGCTCGTGCCAAGTTTGTAATCTAACATATTGTAATTTAAATACTACTGGCACGTTTATTGAGGGACAAGGCAATAGAGTTTGTAATCTAACATATTGTAATTTAAATTCGACATATACAATATATAATAAAGAAGATAATACTAGTTTGTAATCTAACATATTGTAATTTAAATTTTGACATCAGAAAAGAAAGAGCATTTGAAGTATTTGTTTGTAATCTAACATATTGTAATTTAAATATTTCTAAAATTTAAAGTTAGAAGAGTCAAGGGAAAGTTTGTAATCTAACATATTGTAATTTAAATTTAAAATACTTGTATATTTTAAATAATCGCCTCGATGTTTGTAATCTAACATATTGTAATTTAAATGTCACGAACACAATTATAGAATTACGATCTACACTTGTTTGTAATCTAACATATTGTAATTTAAATTAGGATCGTTGAAGAAGAAGCAAAAGTTGTTCGTCGTTTGTAATCTAACATATTGTAATTTAAATAAGACACTTGCTAAGGGAATTACTGATGGATCTGTGTTTGTAATCTAACATATTGTAATTTAAATCTATTATGATTTATTACATAATTGAATATTCCTTTGTTTGTAATCTAACATATTGTAATTTAAATGCACTAGATGTTACTTTTAATAGATGGAAATCTATTGTTTGTAATCTAACATATTGTAATTTAAATTAAAGAAAAAAAGCCTGTCGGCTTTTCCCCAGCTAGGTTTGTAATCTAACATATTGTAATTTAAATTTTTTGAAAAATTCAGAAATGTATTATATATATTTGTTTGTAATCTAACATATTGTAATTTAAATTTGTAAAATATAGCTATAATTCTATCTGATTCTAAGTTTGTAATCTAACATATTGTAATTTAAATTGGGTTGGGTTGATGGTTATTGTTGCATTCGTAATTGTTTGTAATCTAACATATTGTAATTTAAATCCAGAGTTGTTAGGAGAAATCTGTCAGCAGCGAAAAGTTTGTAATCTAACATATTGTAATTTAAATGTTGGTAGAATTTCCTTATAAACTTCAATATTATTGTTTGTAATCTAACATATTGTAAAAGTCCAAACAATTTTACTTTACAACTTTCCTTAAAAATGAATTGATAATCTAACCATATTGCATATATCATTTCAAAAATTTATGTTATACTAAATAATAGGGTGAAGAATATGGTTGAACAGATAGAAGAAATGGAAAAATGTGTTGACGAATTTTATCAATTATGTAGTCAAGATAGCTATATATCAAAAAAAACATTTGAAAAATATCTTGACAAATATGAAGAATTATTTCAAAAATTTTTAAAACACAATGACCAAGAGAATAATGTATACCAAAAAATATTGGTACTAAGTCAAAATGGTTATACTATGATTGATGAACACAATCAAAAATATATAAAAGAAAAATTAAAAGAACACAAAGACTATTTTGACCATATGTTTGATGGCATTGACTCCAATATTCTATTAGATGAAGAACAAAGAAAAGCAATATTAATTGATGAAGACTACTCCTTGATCATAGCAGGAGCAGGAAGCGGAAAAACAACAACCATGGCAGCTAAACTAAAATATTTAGTAGACATTAAAAAAATAAACCCAGAACAAATTATATTACTTGCTTTTACAAATAAAGCAGCGAATGAATTAGAAGAGAGAATCAATCAAGATTTCAAACTAGGAGTATCTGTTTTAACTTTCCATAAATTAGGAATAAATCTTATCCGAAAAATAACAAAAGAAAAAGTATCCATCATTGGAAGCTCAGGACAGTATGAATTATTGGCAAATTCTGTAAAAAACATCGTATTTCCAAATAAAAAATTACTTCAAGTACTAATGAAAGCCTTTCCAAATCACATTCACTTTGATGAAAAGTGCCTTGAATATGAAAACTTTTCTGACTACTGGGAATATTATACAAAACTAAAATATGAACAATATAAAAACAATTTAGAAAAAGAAAACACAAGACGTATAAAAACGAGAACTAAGTACCATAAAACAATTAATGGAGAATATGTAAAATCAGAAGGAGAAGTAAAAATTGCCAACTATTTATATAAAAACGGAATCCATTATATCTATGAAGAACTATTCCCAGAAAAATTAAATCAAAATAGAACCTATAAACCAGATTTCACAATACATGACTTAGGCGATATCATATACCTTGAATACTATGGAAAAGCCAAACTGAATCAAAACCAAACCATTTCTTCTTATGATAAAGACTATAAAGATGGAATTTATAAAAAAAGAAAACTGCATCAAAAATATAACACTGACTTCATAGAACTATTTGGCCAATACGAAAGCAAAACAAGCTATCTACCCCAACTATCTTATGAACTAGATAAACATTTAATTATTAGAGACAAAAAGAGTGAGGAAGAAATTTTCTACCGGTTGATGGAAACCTCACAAGACTCATTATTTATAAACTTTATTCACTTAATAAAAACATTTATTTCCATATTCAAAGAACAAAACTATCAAAAAGAGGACTTTAAAAACTTAATAAAGAAAACAGAAGATCCAACACTAAAAAAACAACTTCAAATAGCTCGTTCTTTTTACTTGCAATATGAAATTGATAAGAAAAAAGAAAATAAATTTGACTTTGCTGATATGATTAATTTTGCTTACCAAAACATGGAACAACTAAAAAACAAAAAACTAAATTATCAATATATTATCATTGATGAATATCAAGACATTTCAACAGGACGCTACCATTTCGCAAAACGACTATCAGACATTTTTGACTCTAAAATTGTAGCAGTAGGAGATGATTGGCAAGCAATATTTTCCTTTTCAGGATCTGATGTGGAATTATTTACAAAATTTTATGAACGAATGGGATATGCAGAAATCGTAAAAATTTCGAAAACATACCGAAATAGTCAAGAATTAATTGATTTAGCAAGTGATTTTGTAAGCAAAAACACAGAACAATTTGGAAAGACACTAATCTCTGATAAACACCTACATAAACCAGTAGAACTCATCGAATACAAAGAAGATCTAGAAAATGGAATTAATGACTTACCACAAAAACTACGAGAACTGCTGTTGAAGATGGATTCAGAACACCAAAAAATCTTATTACTTGGAAGATATAAAAAAGATATTGACCCAATCATAGAATCAAAATATTTTAAAAAAGGAACTTATGATCATATTGTCTTAAAAGAAAAACCAGAAATGAAAATCGAATTCTTAACGATTCATAGCGCTAAAGGACTTGGCTACGATCAAGTGATTTTACTCAACGCAATAGACGATACCTATGGTTTTCCATGTAAAATAGAAGACCATCCATTAATAGAACTGATTCGAAACAAAGAACAAAGTACAATAGACTACCCAGAAGAGAGAAGATTATTCTATGTAGCCCTTACCAGAACCAAAAATAAAATTTATATCATGTGCCCAAATCAAACAAAATGGCAATCAAACTTTATCACAGAAATCATGTCACATGAAAACGCAGAAATGAAAGAATCTTAGCGATTCTTCAGATTGTTGACAAAGTGGTATATTCAAAATGAATATGCTACTTTTTTTATCTTGATTCTTATAATTTTTTCTAT
>CAJTLA010000020.1 GCA_910576985.1 uncultured Bacilli bacterium | reverse complement strand
GACGCTCTTCCGATCTAGAATCAGTAGTATATAAAGCGAAAGCAGAAAAATTGAGGAGAAGGCTATTAAAATATAAAGAAAGTCGAGTGTGTAAAATCCATCTAACCATGGTAATTCAAGCTTTATAGGAATCTTAAATGATTCTTTTTTTCAGACTGTTGAATCTATTTGTCAACAGCCTGAGACATTAATTTATTAATATCTTTCTGTATTAAATTATCGAAAGAAATGTCTTTTGACAAAACCTGTCTAACTAATTCATGATTAACTTCACAACTTCCTTTTTGATCTGGTTTTCTTGGTTCACAATAAAATATTTTTGTTCTTTCCTCTCCTGTATTACTATTAAATTCAATTTCTAATGGATTTGAAAATTCGCTTCCATTATCAGTAAGTATTACGAAAAATAAAGATTTAAAGATTTCAATTCCCACAATTTTTTGTGTATGATTAAAAATATTAATCACAGATTGTGCATCATTATATTCTCGTAAAAACGCTAGCATAAAGTGACAATTGACAAAGTGGATAGTAAGCAATACTTTTCCACCTTTCATTCCTTCAACCGTATCCATTTGAACAATATTGACATCTGGATTTTCAATAATAAAATTTTTAAAGTCTTCATACTTTCTATTGTTTAAGCAATTCTTGTCAATTTTATAATAAGTTTTGTTTTTAGGCTTATTTCTATTTTTGATAATAAGCAAAATATTAAGTTTTGGTTTATTAAAAGAATTGTACACAATTTTGAGGAAAGAAGATCAACAGACAATAAAAGATAGTGTATGTAATTTTAAAGATACCAAGATAAAACATTTATATCTACAACTACAACTAATCGTAGATAAAAGAAATAAAATAGCCCACGACGAGATATTATTCAATGATATACACAAAAGAATTATACTAGCAAAGACAGAAGAATATAAAAAGTTTGAATTAAGTGGAAATAGTGGGTTAAATGATACGTTAGGACTACTTATCTGTATTAAAAACATTTTACCTAAAAATGATTTTAACAAGTTAATAGAAAATCTAACTTACTTGATCGAGAATTATATCAATAACAATAGTATAATAACAAAAGAAGAGTTACTAAACGAAATGCACTTACCATTAAACTATGAGATTTTAAAATGGTAGTAAAAGTCAATTCGCTTCCGATAATATTGATAGTCGGAACCATTTTTCTTACCCCATAACTAGACATAAAAATGATAGGTTCCGACACATTCCCAACAAAAAGCTGACATTTTGCCGAAAAGTCGTTCTTCTAGTTAAAATTTTTTAAAAGCGTTATAAAACAATATATCTTTACATTTTTATTTTTTTATGTTCTTCTACTATTAGGAGGAAAAAAACCTTCATAGAATGATTCCAACACAAATGTTGCATTAAAACATATTTTTAATAGACAAATAAAATAAATTATTTGATACTATAAAAATTATATCTAACAATTAAGCTTTATTTATCTAAAGAGTACAATACTTTATTTTGCTCTCTTTTTTCATCAAAAATCTGCAGAGTTACCCAAATTTGTAAATTTGAGGTGAATTTGTCATAAAAAACACTTGATTTTCATACAATTTTCATGTATACTTTTGAATGTGTGGCATGCATTGATGTGTGAGGTTGCTGAAACACCAGGTTAAGTTGTTTTGAAAAATAACCGGAATTTCAGGTTTTTACACGGAGCAAGTCTATACTGGATATAGGCGAGAGGAGGATATAAATATGTCTAAAACGAGAGTTCGTATCAAATTGAAAGCATTTGAACACAAAAGCTTAGACAAAGCTTGTGCAAAAATCGTTGAAACTGTAAAAAGAACAGGCGGCGAAGTTAGTGGACCAATTCCACTTCCAACAGAAGTAGAAAAAATCACTATCTTAAGAGCAGTTCACAAATACAAAGATTCACGTGAACAATTTGAAAAAAGAACACACAAAAGACTTATTGATATCAATAATCCAAGTAAGGAAACTATTGAGGCATTAACTCATTTAGATATCCCAAGTGGTGTTGATATTCAGATTAAACAATAGGAGGAAAAGTTATGAAAAAAGGAATCTTAGGTCGTAAAATTGGAATGACTCAAGTATTTACAAAATCAGGTAAATTGATTCCAGTAACCGTTATTTCAGTAGAACCAAACGTAGTAACACAAATTAAAACAAAAGAAAACGACGGTTACGAAGCAATCCAACTTGGTTTCGATACAAAGAGAGAAAAGTTAGCGACAAAAGCATCTATTGGACATACCAATAAAGCAAACACTACACCTAAGCGCTTCTTTAGAGAAATCAGAGGTGTAGACATTAACAACTACTCACTAGGTCAAGTAATCACAGTTGATACTTTCACCGAAGGAGAAGCTGTAGACGTTACAGGAGTAACAAAAGGAAAAGGTTTCCAAGGAGTTATCAAACGTCATGGACAAAGTCGTGGACCTATGGGACATGGATCACATTACCATAGAAAACCAGGATCAATGGGAACCATGAGACCAATGCGTGTTTTTAAAGGAAAAAAACTTCCAGGACATATGGGACAGTTAACAGTGACTATTCAAAACTTAGAAATTGTTGCTGTAGACGTAGAAAATAATGTAATTTTAGTTAAAGGTAATGTACCAGGTGCAAAAAAATCACTAGTGATTATTAAATCAGCTGTGAAAAAACCTGATACTATTAACGAAAGAGAAGAACTCATCTCTTATGTCACAGAAGAACAACAACCAGAAAACACAGAAACAGTAGAAACTGAAACAACAGAAGAATCAGTGGAAACTGAACCAGTGACTGAGGAGGCATAGTATGGAAAAAATATCTGTATTAAACTTAAAAGGTGAAAAAGTTAAAGACATTACCTTAAATGAAACAGTATGGGGAATCACTCCAAATGACGCTGTATTATATGACGCAATTACATTATCAAGAAACTCATTAAGACAAGGAACTGCAGACACAAAAACACGTAGTGAAGTCCGTGGTGGAGGAAGAAAACCATGGAGACAAAAAGGGACTGGACGTGCTCGTCAAGGAAGTACCCGTGCACCTCATTGGATTAAAGGTGGAATCGTATTTGGACCACATCCAAGAAGTTATGCAAAAAAAATGAACAGAAAAGAAAGAAGATTGGCTTTAAAATCAGCCCTATCTTATAAAGTACTAGATAAAGAACTTACAATTGTAGAAAACTTTACAGTAGAAACAAATAAAACAAAAGACATGAAAAACATTCTTAATAACTTAAACGCAGCTAGAAAAACACTAATCGTTGTAGAAGAACTAACTGATAACGTGATCTTAGGAACTAGAAACTTAAATAATATCGTGTTATTAGAAGCATCTGAAATCAACACACTAGACATTGTTGCAGCAGACAAAATGATCATCACAGAAGCAGCAGTAAAAACAATTGAGGAGGTGCTTGCATAATGAATTATAGAAATATTATAAAAGCCCCAATAATTACAGAAAAAACAACTGAATTAGCGCAAAAAAACACTTACGTATTCAGTGTAGACATAAAAGCAAACAAAACACATATCAAGCAAGCAATCGAAAACATATTCGATGTAAAAGTAGAAAGCGTTAATACAATTAACGCAAAACCAAAGAAAAAAAGAGTTGGTAAATATGTAGGAAAAACCAACCGTGTAAAAAAAGCAATTGTTAAATTAAAAGAAGGAAGTTCAATTGAACTTAACTAACGAATTAGGAGGGCACATATATGGCAATTAAAACATATAAACCAATGACTAATGGTACTAGAGGGATGTCAACACTAATCAACGATGAAATTACCAAAACAACCCCAGAAAAATCATTAGTTGTTACACTAAAGAAAAACGGCGGTCGTAATAACCAAGGTAGAATTACAGTAAGACACCGTGGTGGTGGAGCAAAAAGAAAATACCGTATCATCGACTTCAAACGAAACAAAGATGGAATACTAGGAACAGTTGCTTCAATCGAATACGATCCAAACAGAACAGCTAACATTGCTTTAATCAAATATGCCGATGGAGAAAAACGATATATCATCGCTCCAAAAGGACTAAAAGTGGGAACAAAAATTGAAAGTGGAGAAACAGCTGACATTAAAGTAGGAAACGCATTACCACTTGCAAACATTCCAGAAGGAACAACCGTTCATAATATCGAACTAAAACCTGGAAAAGGAGGAGAACTAGCACGTTCTGCTGGATCTTCAGTTCAAATATTAGGACGTGAAGGAAAATACACATTACTTCGACTAACCAGTGGAGAAGTTAGAAAAGTACTAAGCGTATGTAGAGCAACCATTGGAGAAGTAGGAAACGCAGATCATGAATTAGTGAAAATCGGAAAAGCAGGAAGAAAAAGACATATGGGAATCCGTCCAACCGTTCGTGGATCTGTAATGAACCCTAATGATCACCCTCATGGTGGTGGAGAAGGACGCGCACCAATCGGACGTAAAGGACCAGTTACTCCTTGGGGAAAACCAGCATTAGGATATAAAACGAGAGACAGCAAAAAAGCTTCAAATAAGTTAATTGTTCGTCGTCGTACGAAATAGTGAAAGGATGGTTTAAATGGCTAGAAGTATAAAAAAAGGACCTTACGTAGCACCAAACCTTATGAAAAAGGTCGAAAAATTAAATGAATCTGGAAAAAAAGAAGTAATCAAAACTTGGTCACGTCGTTCAACAATTTTTCCTGAATTTGTCGGACACACATTTGCCGTTCACAATGGAAAAGAACATATTCCTGTTTATGTAACAGAAGATATGGTCGGACATAAATTAGGAGAATTTGCTCTAACTCGTAAATGTGGTGGACATGGTGATAACAAAGGTAAAAAATAAAATTACCAGAAGGGAGGACTAAAATGGAAGCAAAAGCGATTGCAAAGGGAATTAGAATCCCAGCTCGTAAAGCTCGTTTAGTGATCGATTTAATACGTGGAAAAGACGTAATCGAAGCTGATAAAATATTAAATAATATGAATAAAGAAGCTGCAAGATTAATTAGAAAAGTATTAACCTCAGCAGTAGCAAACGCTGAAAATAACCTAGGATTAGACAAAACAAAACTATTTGTGAAAGAAGCGTATGTAAATGAAGGAGCTACAATGAAAAGAATGAGATTTGGTTCTCGTGGACATGTAGATCCAATTAAAAAAAGAACGAGTCACATTACTGTGATTGTAAGTGAAAAAAATTAAGCAAAGGAGGGTAACTGATGGGTCAAAAAGTTAGTCCAATAGGACTTAGATTGGGAATCAATAAAACTTGGGAATCAAAATGGTATGCAAATAACAAAGACTTCGCTAAGTTTTTAAACAACGACATTAAAATTCGTAAATACTTATCAAAACGATTAAAAGACGCAGCAGTTTCAAGTATTCTAATAGAAAGAACCACTAAAAAAACAGACGTAATTATCAATACCGCAAAACCAGGTGTTGTAATTGGTCATGGTGGAGATGAAATTGAAAAAATCAAAAAAGAACTATCAAAACTAGTAAACGAAGAAATTCAAATCTCTATTATGGAAATTAAAAAACCAGATGTTGATGCAGCACTAGTAGCAGAAAATATTGCACATCAAATAGAAAACCGGGTATCATTCAGAATCGCACAAAAAAGAGCAATTCGTAATGCAATGAAAGCTGGAGCAAAAGGAATTAAAACCTCTGTATCAGGCCGTTTAGGTGGAGCTGATATGGCAAGAACAGAAGGATATACAGAAGGTAACATTCCACTTCATACATTAAGAGCTGATATTGACTATGCGCACAAAGAAGCAGACACAACTTATGGAAAAATCGGTGTAAAAGTATGGATTTACAAAGGAGAAATACTTCCTGGTGCAAAAAATAAGGGAGGTAATGAAAATGGCAGTCATTCCAAAAAGAACTAAATATCGTAGACCACATCGTTTAAAATATGATGGAGTAACACGAGGAAACAAAGAACTTCATTTTGGACAATATGGACTAATGGCAATGGAAGGAGCTTGGATTACACAACAACAAATAGAAGCGGCCCGTGTAGCCATGACTCGTTACATGAAACGTGGAGGAAAAATATGGATTAATATCTTCCCACACCTATCATTAACAAAAATTCCATTAGAAACACGTATGGGTAAAGGTAAAGGTCAACCAGAAGCTTGGGTTGCAGTAGTAAAAAAAGGAAAAATTATGTTTGAAGTAGCAGGAGTAAGTGAAGAAGTTGCTCGTGAAGCATTAAGACTAGCAATGCACAAACTTCCAATCAAATGTAAATTTGTCATGAAAGAAAGTGGTGAGGCAAATGAAAAATAGTGAAATTAGAGAAATGTCTAACGAAGAAATTTTGAAAAAAATTGAAGAATCTAATGAAGAATTATTCAACTTACGTTTTAGCCAAGCTACTGGAAACTTAGAAAAACCATCAAGAATAAAAGAACTTAGAAAATTAGTAGCACGTATGAAAACGATTCTTCGTGAACGTGAAATAGGGAGGTAACATATGAAAGAAAAAAAAGCTCGTGAATTAGTTGGTAAAGTAGTTAGCGACAAAAACAACAAAACAATTACCGTTTTAGTTGAAACTTATAAAACTGACCCATTATATAAAAAACGTGTGAAATATTCTAAAAAATTTACTGCACATGATGAAAAAAATGAAGCAAAAACTGGAGACATTGTACGTATTGCAGAAACTAGACCGCTATCTAGAACAAAACGTTTCCGTTTAGTAGAAATAGTTGAAAAAGCAGTTATTTTATAGCTGTAACGGATAAAGGAGGATTCATATATGATTCAACAAGAAAGCCGTTTGAAAGTTGCAGACAACTCTGGAGCACGCGAACTATTAGTGATTCGTGTCCTAGGTGGAAGCAAAGTAAAAACCGGAAATATTGGTGATATAGTTGTTGGAACTATTAAAAAAGCAACTCCTAATGGTACAGTTGGACGCGGTAAAGTAGTGAAAGCTGTAATCGTTAGAAGTAAATTTGGTCTAAGAAGAGAAGATGGCTCTTACATTAAATTTGATGATAACGCTTGTGTCATTATTAAAGATGATAAAAGCCCAATAGGAACTCGTGTCTTTGGACCAGTAGCACGTGAATTACGTGAAAAAGATTTTATGAAGATTGTATCACTTGCTAAAGAAGTGCTATAGTTTGGAGGGAAAAAGCATGAACTTGAAAACTGGAGATAAAGTAGTAGTCATCGCTGGTTCTAATAAAGGGAAAGAAGGAACAATTACAAAAGTTCTTCGTGATCAAAATAGAGTAATCATAGAAGGCGTAAACGTTCGTAAAAAGCATATCAAACCAATGGGTGGAAATGCAGGTAGTATTGTAGAAATCGAAGCACCTATTCATGCTTCAAACGTTATGATACTAGATCCTAAAAGTAAAAAAAGAACTAGAATCGGACACACAATAAATAAAGAAGGAAAAAAAGTTAGAGTTTGTAAAAAATCTAATGAGATCCTTAACTAATTGGAAGGAGGGTTAAGAGTGAACCGCCTAAAAGAAAAATATTTAAATGAAATCGTACCAAGCTTAAGAGAAAAATATAATTATGCAAGTATTATGGAAGTTCCTAAATTAGACAAAATCGTAGTAAACATTGGAGTTGGAGATGCAGCCCATAACAGTAAAATGCTAGAAGCATCAATGAGAGACCTAGAAGCAATTACAGGTCAAAAGCCAATTGCAACTACTGCGAAAAAAGCCATTGCAGGATTTAAACTTAGAGAAGGTCAAGCAATCGGTTGTAAAGTAACACTACGTGGAGAAAACATGTATAACTTCTTAGACAAATTAATTAGTATTACATTACCACGTGTTCGTGATTTTAGAGGAATTTCAAGTAAAGCTTTTGATGGAAGAGGAAACTATACATTAGGATTAACAGAACAATTAATTTTCTCAGAAATAGAATACGATGATGTTGTTAAAGTTCGTGGTATGGATATTGTTTTTGTTACAACAGCACATACCAACGAAGAAGCACATGACTTATTAAAAGGTTTCGGAATGCCTTTTAAGAAATAGTTATAGGAGGATATTATGGCTAAAAAAAGTATGATAGTAAAAGCTAGTCGTAAACCTAAGTATAAAGTACGTGAATATACACGTTGTGCAAGATGTGGAAGACCTCATGCTGTACTTAGAAAATATGGAATTTGCCGTATTTGCTTTAGAGAATTAGCTTACAAAGGACAAATACCAGGGGTTACAAAATCTAGCTGGTAGTAGATGGGAGGATATATATGGTAACAGATCCAATCGCAGATATGCTTACAAGAATTCGTAACGCCAATCAAATGCGATACAAAGAAGTTGAAGTACCCGCTTCAAAAATGAAAACTGAAATTGCCAGAATCTTAAAAGAAACAGGATTTATAAGCGATTATAAAGTAACAAAAAAAGATAAATTTAATGTAATAACATTAAACTTAAAATATGGAGAAAAAAAAGAACGTGTAATCACTGGACTTAAAAGAATATCAAAACCAGGATTACGTGTATATGCAAAAGCAGAAGAAATACCAAGCGTATTAAACGGACTTGGAATTGCCATTATTTCTACTTCAAAAGGTATTATGACTGATAAAGAAGCAAGAGAACAAACACTTGGTGGAGAAGTATTGGCTTACATTTGGTAGAAAGTTAGGAGGATTATTATGAGTCGTATAGGAAATAGAATATTAACTATACCAGAAAACGTTACAGTATCAAAACATGATTGTGTTGTTACAGTACAAGGTCCTAAAGGTGAACTTTCTACTGAAATTAACGAACACATTGATATCAATGTAAATGGAAATGAATTAACAGTTACAAGAGATAATGATAACTACAAAAAATTTCATGGTACTGCAAACGCTAACATTAGTAATATGATTGAAGGAGTAACCAAAGGATTTGAAAAAAAACTAGAAGCCTATGGTGTTGGATATCGTTTTACATTAAAAGGGAAACAATTAGTAGTAACAGCTGGGTATTCTCATCCAGTGGAAGTAGAAATTCCAGAAGGAATTACATTAGAATGTCCTAGCAACACAGAACTTACAGTACAAGGAATTGATAAATGCTTAGTTGGAGAATTTGCTGCTAACGTTAGAAAAATTAGAGAACCTGAACCATACAAAGGAAAAGGAATTCGCTATAAAGATGAAATCGTTCGTCGTAAAGAAGGAAAGAAAGCATCTTAATATATGAATAGTAAAGGAGAGTAATACTTATGATTAAGAAAGTATCTCGTAACGATGTACGTAAAGCTAGACATACACGTGTAAGATCTAAAGTAGTTGGTACTACAACAACTCCAAGATTAAATGTGTTTAGATCAAACGGAAACATTTTTGCACAAATCATCGACGATGCAGCAGCTGTTACATTAGTAAGTGCATCTTCTATTGATAAAGAACTAAAAATTAAAAACGGTGGAAACATTGAAGCTGCTACAAAAGTAGGAGAACTATTAGCAAAAAGAGCAAAAGATGCAAAAATAAAAACTGTAGTATTTGATAGAGGTGGCTACCTATATCATGGACGTGTAAAAGCTTTAGCTGAAGCTGCTCGCGAAAACGGATTAGAATTCTAAAAGGAGGAAAACACATGGAAAAAAGAAGAAGAGAACCAAGACCAAAACAATTTGAAGAAGAAGTAATCAACATTGGTCGTGTTACAAAAGTAACAAAAGGTGGTCGTCATTTCCGTTTCTCTGCTACTGTTGCTGTAGGAGATAGAAAAGGTTTAGTAGGACTTGGAACTGGAAAAGCCAACGAAGTACCAGATGCTATCAAAAAAGCCGTTGCAGCAGCAACAAAAAACGTAGTAAGAGTATCTATTGTTGATGGAACTATCCCTCATGAAGCAATCGGAGTAAGAAGTGCTAGTAGAGTTATGTTAAAACCTGCATCTAAAGGTACTGGAGTAAAAGCTGGTGGACCAGTTAGATCAGTGTTAGAACTTGCTGGTGTAAAAGATATTCTTTCAAAATCTCTTGGATCAAATACAAAAATCAATATGGCATATGCAACCCTTAATGCATTAAAATCACAAAAAACAATCGAAGAAGTAGCACGTCTTCGTGGGAAAAAAGTAGAGGAGATTAGATAATGAAACTACATACAATGTACCCAAACGAGGGAGCAACAAAAAAACGTAAAATTGTTGGACGTGGAACAAGCAGTGGACATGGAAAAACTGCAGGAAAAGGACATAAGGGACAAAACGCAAGAAGTGGTGGAGGAGTAAGACCAGGATTCGAAGGAGGACAATTACCACTATTCCGTCGATTACCAAAAAGAGGTTTTACCAATGCTAGATTTAAAACAGAATATGCCATAATTAATTTAAGTGATTTAAACAGATTTGAAGAAGGAGCAGTCATTACTCCAGAAATTTTAAAAGAAATGGGACTAGTAAAAAATCAGTTAGATGGAATTAAAGTACTAGGAAATGGTACATTAGAGAAAAAAGTAAATGTAAAAGCACATAAATTTTCTAGTGTAGCAAAAGAACAAATAGAAAAATTAGGTGGAAAAGCAGAGGTGATCTAAAATGTTTGCAACAATGAAGCAAATATTTAATCCCAAGAATAAAGACTTAAGAAAGAGAATCTATTTTACTTTCTTCTGTTTATTTATTTTTAAACTAGGAACCACTATTATCGTTCCGGGAATAGACTCTAATGCTTTTGATACCGGAAAACTAGGGTTCTTAGAACTCATGAACGCAATGGGTGGAGGAGCAATGGAAAAATTTTCAATCTTCTCATTAGGCGTAATGCCTTATATCACAGCATCCATTGTCATGCAATTACTGCAAATGGATATTATTCCATACCTTTCTGAACTCGCCAAACAAGGAGGAACAGGAAGAGCAAAATTAAATCAAATTACAAGAGTGGTAGGAATTGCTTTGGCATTCTTCCAAGGATATATTTTCTCCTTCTCAGTAATTAAAGGTGGAACACCATTAGAATATATGGAATTCGCCCTTATTTTAACAGCAGGAACCGCATTCCTTCTTTGGTTAGGAGATCAAATCACAGCCAAAGGAGTAGGAAATGGAATCTCATTATTGATCATGGCTGGAATTATTGCTAGTTTACCAGCAATGTTTGTCAGTGCATGGCAAAACTTAATTGTAACAACAAGCACACAAGCTTTAACGTTAGGAATTATTAAATTTACTTTATTAGTTCTTGTATATGTTGCAATTGTAGTAGGTGTTGTATTTGTTCAAAGTGCTGAACGAAGAGTTCCAATTCAATATGCCAACCGTACTGTAAATAATGTAGGCGCAAAAAACAGCTATATTCCATTTAAACTAAATTCTGCAGGAGTAATCCCTGTGATATTTGCATCCGCATTAATGTCTATCCCAGCTATCATTGCTGGATTTGTAAAAAAAGATGGATTTACACTATTTGTAAATAAATGGATGTCAATGACCTCAGGAACAGGATTTATTCTATATATTCTGTTAATTATTGGATTTGCTTACTTCTACACATATTTACAACTAAAACCAAAAGAATTAGCAGAAAACCTAAACAAAAGTGGTGGATTTATACCAGGAGTACGCCCTGGAGAAGCAACAGAAAAACATGTAAGTGAAATTCTAAACAAAATAACAATTGTAGGAGCCATTTTCCTAGCAATAATCGCAGGACTTCCAATTGTTTTAGGAGCAGTCACAAGCTTACCAACAAGCGTACAACTAGGAGGAACAGGACTTTTAATCGTTGTTGGAGTCGCACTTGAAACTTACAAACAATTAGAAAGCGGATTAGTTAGCCGCCAATATAAAAGAGGAAGAAGAAGGTAAAATATGGAAAGTATTATCTTTATTGCTCCCCCAGCAGCAGGAAAAGGCACACAATCAAAATTATTATGTGATGCCTATCATATCCCTCATATTTCAACAGGCGATCTCTTAAGAGACGCATCAAAAACAGAAAATGAAAGAGGAAAATTCATCAAAGAACAAATGGAACAAGGAGCACTTGTAAGTGATGATATTATATTAGAACTCATAGAAGAACGTCTAAAAGAAACAGACTGTGATAACGGTTATATTTTAGATGGATTTCCTAGAAACATAGAACAAGCAATTGCCTATGAAAAAATTCTAGAAAAACTAAACAAAACACTAGGAATCGTAATTTTACTTGAAGTAGATAAAGAACTTGCTTGTAAAAGAATTACAGGAAGATTAAATTGTCCAAAATGTGGTTCTGTCTATAATGAAATTATAGAAGAATCAAAACCAAAAGAAACTGGAATTTGTGACCGCTGTGGAGGAGAACTCATCAAACGTAATGATGATAACAGTGATACTTTCAGTACAAGATATGATACCTATTTGGAAAAAACTGGACCACTTGTAGAATATTATCAAAATAAAAATATCTTATTTCGTGTAGAAAGTAATGATATTGAAGAAACATTCCAAAAAATACAAAATATTTTACAAGGGAGAATCGAATTATGATTTCTATCAAAAGTGAAAGAGAAATAGAACTTTTAAGAATTGCTGGGGAAATAACAGGAGATACACATAACTATCTAAAACCATTTATAAAACCAGGAATTACTACAAAAGAATTAAATGACCTTGCTTATAACTATATTATAAGTAGAGGAGCCACTCCTTCATTTAAAAATTATGATGGATTTCCAGGAAGCATATGTACTTCTATTAATGAAGAAGTAGTACATGGAATTCCAGGAAAACGAAAACTGAAAAATGGTGACATTATTAAGATTGATATCGGTGCTTGTTACAAAGGATATCATGGAGATTCTGCTTGGACTTATCCAGTTGGAAAGATCAGTGGTCGATTGGAAAAATTGTTAACCCAAACAGAAGAAGCACTATTTAGTGGTCTTTCTGTAATCAAAGAGGGAACAAGAATAGGCGATATCGGATATACCATAAGTGAAATTGCAAAAAAATATCACTTAGGCGTAGTAAAAGAATTGGTTGGTCATGGAGTTGGAAGCAGCATACATGAAGAACCAGATGTTCCAAATTATGGAAAAAAAAATACTGGACCTATCTTGAAAGAAGGAATGGTCATAGCTGTAGAGCCAATGCTAAATCTAGGAACAGCAGACGTATTCATGGAAGAAGATAATTGGACTATTATAACAGCTGACGAAGAACCATCTGCTCATTTTGAGCATACCGTTCTAGTTACCAAAGATGGGTATGAAATTTTAACAAAGAGGTGATTAGATGGCAAAAACAGACGTAATTGAAGTAGAAGGTAAAGTATTAGAAGTCTTACCAGGAGGACAATTCAAAGTGGAATTAGAAAATAAACATATAATAGTTGCCCACGTTTCTGGTAAAATCCGAATGAATTATATTCGTATTTTAGCAGGCGATAAAGTCACTGTAGAATTGTCACCATATGATTTAAGACGTGGGCGCATAACCTATAGAAAATAGTAGGAGGGATCTAGATGAAAGTAAGACCATCAGTAAAAAAAATGTGTGAAAAATGCAGAATTATAAGACGCAAAGGAAGAGTGCAAATCATTTGTACAAATCCAAAGCATAAACAAAGACAAGGGTAATAGGAGGTGTTTTATGGCACGTATTAAAGGTGTAGATGTACCAAATAACAAAAGAATCGAAATTGCTTTAACTTATATCTATGGTGTAGGAAGAAGTTTATCAAAAACGATTTTAAAAGAAGCAAAAATCGACATGAATAAAAAAGCTGGTGATTTAACAAACGAAGAATTAATTAGTATTCGTGATGTTTTAAATAAATATCCAACAGAAGGAGATTTACGTCGAGAAGTAAATATGAACATCAAAACAAAAATGGAAATTAATTCTTATGAAGGAACTCGTCACAAAAGAGGATTACCAGTAAGAGGTCAAAGAACCAACCGTAATGCAAGAACTCGTAAAGGTAGAGGAAAAGTAGTTGCTAATAAGAAAAAATAAAAAAGCACACGAATAAAGGAGGTTATATACATGGCTTATAAACCAAGAAAACGTAAAGTGAAAAAGAATGTTCCAGAAGGAAAAGCTTTTATCAAATCTACATTCAATAACACAATTGTAACAATTAGTGACAAAGAAGGAAATGTAATTAGTTGGGCATCAGCAGGAACATTAGGATTCAAAGGAAGTAAAAAATCAACTCCATTTGCAGCAGGAATGTCTGCAGAAGCAGCAGGAAAAGCCGCAGCAGAAATGGGTATGAAAAAAGTTGAAGTTTTCGTGAAAGGATTAGGTTCTGGAAGAGAAACAGCGATTCGTTCATTACAAGCAGCAGGATTAGAGATTACTTCAATTTCAGACGTAACACCGATTCCACATAACGGATGTCGTCCACCAAAACGTCCACGCGGTTAATGAAGGGGAGTGATTAAATGTTAAACTTTGAAAAACCAATATATAAAATAACAGAATATGTTGAAAATAATAATTTTGGAAAATTTGAATTAGAACCTTTAGAAAGAGGATTTGGAACAACAATTGGAAACGCACTTAGAAGAATTATGCTTTCAAGCATGCCAGGAAGTGCAATAGTAGCAGTTAAAATAGAAGGCGTTATGCATGAATTCCAAGCAATGGAAGGCGTTGTTGAAGACGTAACAACAATCATACTAAATTTAAAAAATGTGGTAGTTAAAAATCACTCTACAGAAGAAAAAGTATTGCACTTATCTGTAAATGAAGCAAGAACTGTAACAGCAGCTGACATCGAAGCAGATCCTGACATTGAGATTGCAAATCCAGACCAAATAATTGCCACTTTATCAAAAGGTGGAAAATTAGATATGGAGCTTATTGTAGCAAACGGTCGTGGATATGTTCCATCTAATGAAAATAAAAAATATACTGGAGATAATAAAATAGGATATATTCCAATCGATGCTCTTTATTCACCAATTGAAAGAATCAGTTACGAAGTAGAAAATGCACGTGTTGGACAAGACGCAAATTATGATAAATTAATTATGAATGTCACAACAAATGGATCTATACGTCCAGAAGAAGCAATGGCATTAGGAGCAAAAATATTAATTGAACATTTGAACATTATTACGAATTTAAGTGAAATAGCAGATGTAACTGGTATTATGAATGCAAAACAAGAAGATAGCAAACAAAAGAAATTAGAAACATCAATTGATGACTTAGATTTCTCCGTTCGAGCTTATAATTGTTTAAAAAGAGCAGGAGTAAATACATTAGGTGATTTAACAGAAAAATCAGAATTAGAAATGATGAAAATTCGTAACCTAGGAAAAAAATCTTTAAAAGAAGTAATGGACAAAATTAAAGATATGGGACTTAGATTCCGTGATGAAGATTAGTTAGGAGGAATATTATGGCTTATAGAAAATTAGGACGTACAAACAAACATAGAAGAAGTATGCTTGCCAATTTAACCAAAGACCTAATTATGAATGAAAGCATTAAGACAACAGAACCAAGAGCCAAAGAGACTCGTAAATTTGTTGATAAAATGATCACATATGGTAAAGATGGTTCATTAGTTGCAAGAAGAAAAGCTTTAGCTTTTCTACAAAATGATAAAGCTGTAGTCAAAAAAGTATTTGACGATCTAGCACCTCGTTACCAAGGACGTAACGGTGGTTATACAAGAATCTTAAAATTAGGAGAACGCAGAGGAGACGACGCATTAGAAGTAATTTTAGAACTTGTTGAAGGAGATGCAAAATAAGCATCTTTTTTTGTTAACAAAATAGTTACAAAACAACATCTTTAACTTTTATTCATCATTATCATAATAGTGACTAATTTAATTGTACTCCAATCATACGCATGGAGTAGAAAAATTAAAAAACTAAAAAAGAAGTTGAAAAATAATTGAAATAAAAAGATTTTAATAAATATAAAACTTTAAAAAGAGAAACACTCTCTTTTTTCCTTTTTCTTATACAATTATTCACTTTTAAATAAAAAATAATCAATCAAATTTCTATTTTAAAGATTTGATTTATCATTCTATACTTGTTATAGTTGTTTAGAGGTGAAATAAATGAATCAAAATTCAAAAAAATTTTTAACAAAACATGTGGATATTTTCGAAGACATTTTAAAAACACTGTGGAAAACTCCAATAGAAATAGTACAGACTTCCACTATTACACAGGAAAAAAATAAATGGATTATGAAATTTATATGTTCTCCACAAAAAATTCAATTAGAAATGGTTATAGAAACCAAACAAAAAAAAATAAAAAGAATCAGCATGGTCTACAAACAATATACAAACGACATCAACGTAGTAGAACAATATCTTGCTTTATCTTTCCTATATGAATGTCCAGCCGACCTAGAACTATGTAACCAATATGGACTATACAAAAAAGAAGATATAAAACAATTAGACCAAGAAAATAAAAAGATTCGTCAACAACGAAACCTTTTAAACAATAATCAATTTTATATTTTTAATATGAACCGAATTAATGACCATTGCGCAGATCTTAAATTGGATCAACTATTACAACAGATCCACCATTTAATCTATGATTGGGAATCCTCTTCTAAATAAGGTAAAATCACATTGGTTACTTTTACATATCCAAGTTCATTTAAATGTAGTCCATCATATGTATATTTTTTCTTTAACTTCTTATCCTTATCTAATAAATGAGAATGAACATCAATATATGTAATTGATTTCTTTTTACACAATTTTTGAATTAACTTATTCATATCATTAATCGTATCATTATTCCTACCAGTTTTGTCAAAATCCTTATCATTAATTGGATAAATAGATTCTACATAAATTTTAGAATATGGTCTTTTCTTATGAATTTTATCAATAATTTTCTCAATATTATCCACAATCACTTTTGGATCTTTTCCTTGATTATGATCATTTGTACCAATTAAAAGAAATATCTTAGACGGATTATAACGATATACCATACGATCCAAATTGTCCAAAATATCATCAGTGGTATAACCCCCAATCCCACTATTGACAACAAAAAGACCTTCATAATAATCCTCTAAAGGATAGCCAGCAGTAATAGAATCTCCTAAAAAAACATAATTGTTACTAATTAACTTTTTTTCAGAAAACGTTTTCTTTAAAAAATCGTCAAAATGAAATCTTGGCTCCTGTTTAAAAAATATAAAAGTAATTAATAAAACTGCAAGTAAAAGAAACGTTACTTTTTTAAAACTAGGTTTCATAAAACTTTGAAACCGCTGAAAGCGACTTTTTTCTTTTTGTACCTTTTTTTCTAATTTCTCATGTCGTTCTTTTTTCATATTCCACAACTCCTTACAAAATTTTTGTCTTCTATTATACCACATTTTTCGAATTTTGAATAAAAAAATTATACATCTATTTTCTATACGAAAGGATTATGAAATAATCAGGTTTATAATAGTGTATACTATAAAGGAAATTAATAGATGAAAACAGTAAAACAAAACAGCAAAGAACTCAAATACTATGAAGAAAAAATTTAAATTGATAACAAACAGTCACAAACCATCCTTTATATCCACCTATATTGCGATTGAATAAGCTTATCAAAAAGTGATAAGCTTTTTATCTTAAAACAATTTTCTATTTATGCGCCCAAAAACAAACGTCTTGCTTTATACAAATATTTATATTATAATTTGAACAGGTTACAAAATATTACATTTGACTTTTAATAATCAATCACAAAAGTATATAACCAAGAAATATAAATAGAAAGGAATCAATAAATAAGAAATGAATTAATATTTCTTATCTATCGATGATATGTGATAATATGGATTTAAAAAATCAAAATATGTTTAGAAATGAACAAATGAAGTTTAATCAAAACCCAGTATTAACAAATACAGTGGCAAACCTAAAAGCAATGTCATTAGATCCAAATCAGAAAAATCAAGCACTAAGCACCTTAGCCCGTTTTCAAAACCAAATGAATCCAAGTGATTATAATGAAATATTAGCCAACATAAAAAGTACAAAACCACTGGATAGCAAACAACCACTATCACAAAAAGCGATCACAGAACAAGACTACCGAAGTGCAGTAAACCAATTACACCAATTAGAAAGAGAAATGAGGAAACAATAATGCTTAGAATAAGCGATGAATGGAAAGACTATGAATGCATTGATGCAGGAAATGGAGAAAAATTAGAAAGCTGGAAAGGAATTATTTTAAGACGGCCAGATCCACAAGCGATATGGAATGTAGATAAAAATACATGGAATCACATAGATGGCCATTATTTTAGAAGCAACAAAGGAGGAGGAGAGTGGAAATTCTATAAAAAAATTCCAGACCATTGGACAATCACATATAAAGATCTAACATTTAAAATCAGCCCTACCAACTTTAAACATACTGGACTTTTCCCAGAACAAGCAACCAACTGGGACTTTATGATGGAAAAAATAAAAAACAGTAAAAGAAAAATCAAGGTATTAAACCTATTTGCCTATACAGGAGGAGCAACCATGGCTTGTTCAAAAGCAGGTGCTGATGTCGTACATGTAGATGCTTCCAAAGGAATGACAGAATGGGCCAAAGAAAACATGAAACTATCAGGATTAGAAAATAATTTTATTCGTTTTATCGTAGATGATTGTCTAAAATTTGTAGAAAGAGAACACAGACGAGGACATAAATATGATGCCATTATTATGGATCCACCAAGTTATGGAAGAGGACCAAACGGGGAAGTGTGGAAATTTGAAGACAACATTTACGCTTTAATCCATGCAATTTCAAAAATACTAAGTGAAGAACCAATATTCGTTCTAATCAACTCCTATACAACTGGAATCTCTCCAATTGTACTAGAAAACATATTGAAAACAACACTACTTCCGCTATATCCAAATGGTACTATTGATGCAGGAGAAGTTGGTCTTCCAGTAACAAACAATCACCTTGTTCTTCCATGTGGAATATACGGAAGATGGCAAAACCATGATTAATATTATTTATGAAGATAATCACTTACTAGTTGTAGAAAAACCAGCAAATCTACTAGTCCAAGCCGATCATACAAAAGATATAGACCTATTAACCATATTAAAGCAAGACCTCAAAACAAGATATCAAAAACCAGGTAATGTCTATCTGGGATTATTACATCGCTTGGATAGACCAGTAGGAGGAATTATGGTGTTCGCCAAAACAAGTAAAGCAGCATCTCGCCTATCAAACCAAATTAAAAACCATCAAATGAAAAAAAAATACTATGCAATCGTAGAAGGAACATTTCAAGATAAAAAAGGAATTATGATAGATTACTTAAAAAAAGATGAAAAGAAAAACCAAGTATCGATCTCAAAAGATGGAAAAGAATCTATTTTAAGCTATCAAGTCATCAAAGAATGTAACAAATATAGTCTTGTAGATATCGACTTAAAAACAGGAAGAAGTCATCAGATAAGAGTCCAATTTTCAAGTAGAAATCATCCGCTATATGGTGATCAAAAATATAATAAACATAGTAAACCAAAAGAACAAATCGCACTTTATGCTTACGAATTATCATTTTATCACCCAATTACAAAAAAATTATTAACACTTAAAAATGAACCAAAACATACATATCCATGGACATTATTTTTTTAGAAAAAATAAAACATAAATCAATCAAGAAAGAATATAACAGAATTAAAATAATAAAGATAAATTACTTGAAGAAAAACGAAATAAATCGTTTTTTTTTAACATACAATAAATTAGGTGAAAAAAAATGACAAAATATAAATATGGAATCTTAGTTTTATTTCTACTATGCTTATGCAGTTATAGCTTTGTGAGCGCGAAAGAAAACACAAAAGTATTGAAAAACAAAATTATTTATATTGATCCAGGACATGGAGGAGCCGACCCAGGGGCTTTATATAAAAAGATAGAAGAACAAGAAATTAACCTAAAAATAGCTCAAAAACTAAAACAAAAACTTGAAACTATGGGATCAACTGTATACCTAACAAGATATGGTGATTACGATTTATCAGTTCCATATGCCATCAATAGAAAACGAAGTGATCTATCTAGAAGAGCAAATATTATCAACCGTTCTTTATGCCATATGTATGTCTCCATTCACTTAAATGCAGAAACCTCCAGTAGCTGGCATGGAGCAGAAGCTTATTATGATGATATTAATCCAGAAAATAAAAAAATAGCTCAAATTATGCAAGAAGAATTTAAAAAAAGCTTGTCATCAAATCGAACATACAAAGAAACAAGTACCATGTATTTACACAAACGAATAACACGTCCAGGATTATTAGTAGAGGTAGGATTTTTAAGTAATCCTAATGATCGATACTTACTAATGCAAGACACTTATCAAGACAAAGTCGCCACGACTATTATGGATGGAATGATTCGTTATTTTTCCAAAAAACCATAAAAATACCACAAAAAAAACATATTTATTTCATAAATATTATGATATAATGTTTAACAGGTGGTAATATGGGCGGCAAAATATTTAAAACCTTAGATGAACAAATAGAAATTTTAAAATCGAAAGGACTTATTGTAGATGATATAGAAGAAGCCAAAGAAATATTATTTCGTGAAAATTACTTTTTTATTAGCGGATATCGTCATCTATTTATGAGATCTATTAAAGAAAATCGCTTTATAGAAGGAACGACATTTGACGAACTATACGCCATGTTTTTATTCGACAGAAAAATCAGAAATATTATGTTTAAATATTTATTGATGGTCGAAAACAATATAAAATCCATTATTAGTTATACACTTTCAAAAAAATATGGATTTAAAGAAAAAGATTATTTAGAGCCTAAAAACTTTACACAAGACACAATGAAAACAAGACAAGTACACGATGTACTAAACAAAATGAAACGACAAATTAGATTAAATGGAAAACAACACACGGCGACAATGCATTATCTAAGCAATTATGGATATATTCCTATGTGGATTTTAGTAAAAGTATTATCTTTTGGAATTGTTTCAGAATTATATTGCATATTAAAAATAGAAGATCAACAAATGATAGCAGATACATATGACATCAATGTAGAATCATTAACTATATATTTATCATTGTTATCAAACTTTAGAAATCTTTGTGCGCATGAAGATATTTTATATGATCATAGAACCCAAAGAATGATACCAGATAATAAATACCATCAAATATTAGAGATTAATCAGACCGATGGAGAATATAACTTTGGAAAAAATGATTTATATGCCCTTGTAATTATTATGAAACAAATGCTTAGAGAAGAAGAATTTAGAGAATTAATTTATGAATTAGGATATGAAATCGATGTATTAGATGGAAAAGTAGAGGTTGTACCATTAAATGCAATACTAAATAAAATTGGCTTTCCAGATAATTGGAGAGATATTGTAGATATAGATTAGGAGGAAATATGAAACAAAAAACAACTTATATTGTAACCATTATTTTATCCATGTTTGTAGGAATTGCTGGAACAATTGCCACTATTCATTTTTTCCCGTTTTCTACAGAAGTGAAAGAAAAAACAGTGAAAAGTGTTTCAATCACAGAAACCAACTCTATTAAAGAAGCAGTATCTAAAATATATAATGCTGTAGTAGTAATTGAATCCTATCAAAATGGAAGACAAACAGGAAGTGGAAGTGGATTTGTATATAAGAAAGATGACAAACAAGGATATGTCATTACGAATCATCACGTAATTGAAGACGCAACTGAAGTAAAAGTGGTCAATATGGATGGCCAAACAATAGACGCTAAAGTGCTTGGTAGTGATGAATATGCAGATATTGCCGTTTTATCCATGAATGCAGATGGAGTGATGGCAGTAGCTGAAATAGGCGTTAGTAGTGAATTAGAATTAGGGGATACATTATTTACAGTGGGAACTCCAGTGGATAATGCATACCGTGGAACAGTAACTAAAGGAATTTTATCGGGAAAAGAGAGAACTGTGTCTGTCAGTTCAAACTCAGGAAATGGTAGTTATGTGATGTCAGTATTACAAACAGATGCAGCAATTAATCCGGGAAATAGTGGAGGACCACTTGTGAACATCAATGGAGAAGTAATTGGAGTGAATTCCTTAAAACTAGTAGAAGATGAAATAGAAGGAATGGGATTCGCAATTCCAATTGAATTAGTAATGGTTTCTGTAGAAAAGCTTGAAAAAGGAGAAAAAATAGAACGACCAGTAGTAGGAGTAAGCTTATTAGATGTTAGCAATACATATGCCTTATATATGAATCGCATCAACCTAGATAAAAATATTACATATGGAGCAGTCATTGTTAATGTAGAACCAAATTCAGTAGCAGAAAAAGGTGGATTAAAGGCAGGAGACGTTGTAACAGAAATTAATGGAGAAAAAATAGAAGATGTAGCACATTTTAGATATAATTTATATAAATATAATATTGGGGATAAAATTAAAGTCACTTATAATAGAGACGGAAAAAAAGGAGAAGCAACTCTTACCTTAAGTGAAAAAGCTGAATAAGCTTTTTTTTTGTTATTACTTTTCTATAATAACAAAACTAATATCACATATAAATCAGCTTTTTTAGAGAGCTGAGTAGTAATTTTTTGAAAAAATTTATAGAAACTAAATAGTTACAAAACGACAAAATATGATATAAAAAAGTTATACTGTATTTATAGAATAGATTTCAATTTTGAAATTTTTTAGGAGGAAGGGAAATGAAAGTA
>CAJTLA010000019.1 GCA_910576985.1 uncultured Bacilli bacterium | reverse complement strand
TCATAATTTCATGAAACAAGAAAATCATGATATACTATATACGTGATGAGAATCAAAATCTAGTTGGATTTCGATATCGTAGTTACTATTATGATTCTGAAACAGGATATTATTATTTGAATTCTAGGTATGATGATCCTAATTGGGGTAGGTTTATTAATAAGGAAGAAATAAAATTATTAAAGAACAGTTATAAAAGAAAACTTCAAAATTAAAATTCAGTAGATTAAAATGACATATACCTTATTTGGAAAATTGTTTCATATATTAGTATATGTTTTTTATGATACAATTATAAAAAGATTTTCAAAAAAATTGAAAAATAATCAAAAAATATGTATAATTTTGTTATAGATGGAAGTGATATCATGAAACGTTTAATTGGAATATTAGTAACTTTATTCTTACTTTATATGTTAATTCAATTAGGATTTAAATATCTAGGACATGGACATACAGTAAATTACACAATCAAAAACAAAAATTATACGATCAAAATAAAAGAAGAAGCAACCTTCCGGCAAAAAACAGATGCTGATCATTATGACTTTACCATCACCATTAATAACCAAGAATTTCCATTACAAACATATCAAAACCTAAAAAAAGAAGATCATGTTATAAAAGAGATAAAATACGTGAAAACAAAAAACTATGAATGTATTTACCCAATTTTAAAAAATGGACTACAAATCACTGATATCATGTGCAAAAAAGAAAATACAATATATCACTATCATAACCTAAAAGAAACAACCAAAGAAATAGACGAATTTGCGCATACACTAAAAAAAGAAGGATATCAAGAAAAAAACTGGGAAGAAAATATAACGGACAGTCAAAAAGAAGAATCAGGATCCCTTGTTGTATATAAAGACAATATTGTAAAAAATCATTATTTGGGAGTCGATCACTATTCAGGAATTTATCTCATCAACAATTACTTAAAGGAAAGGGTTTTATATAATATTCAAATATTTCAAAATGACACATATGAAAAAGTGATAGATGGATCAGGAGGACAATATTATCTAGTAGCAGATTATAACTCCAAACATGACTTTCAAACCTTTTATATCGTAGACTTAGTTTATAATGATCAAAAAACAATCAAATATCATTCTCCAATATCGTTCAACTCCTATATACAAGGAACCATTGATAAAAACGTATACCTTTTTGATCGTGACTCCAAAAAACAATACAAAATCAATCCAAACAAAAAAACAATCGTAGAAATTGGAAACGAACAAACCGGAATTCAATATTACAAAGAAGGAAAATGGGAAGAAAAAAAAGCAGTAGAAGCCATCACTTCAGACTTAACTTTTCATGAATACCAAGTAGAAACAGATAAAGAATATGAGCAAACACATAAAGTAGGAAACCAATACTATTATTATAAAAAAGTAGGAAATAATTATGAAGTATATCGTTCTAACCTAAAAAACAAAGAAATAAAAACATATTTATTCAAAACAACAAAAATTGATGAAATAAAGTATATTCATGATTATGTCTACTTCAAAGAAGGAATGAATATCAAATATTATCATGATACTACTGGCATAAAAACAGTTTTATCAAATCGTGAATTCGAATTCAATAAAACACTACACTATTATTTATACTATTCTAAAAAATAAAGTATTTAGTTCTTTATTTTTTCACAAGCAACAAAAATTTTTATTTTCCCAAAATTCGTGGTATAATAGGAGCGCTTAGGAGGTGGAATATTGAAGAAACGAGCTGTTGTTTTATCTGGAGGAGGCGCCAAAGGGGCCTATCAAGTAGGCGTTTGGAAAGCACTAAGAAAGCTACGTTTTCATTATCAGATTGTAACAGGAACTTCAGTAGGAGCCTTAAATGGAATGATGATGGTACAAAAAGACTATCACAGATGTCTAAAACTATGGAGCCATATAAATTTTAATCAACTGTTTTATGAACAATTTCCAACCAAAACAAACGGATTACTTGGAAAAGGAAAAGTATATCAAAAATATGCAGTGAGCTTTTTTAAAAATGGTGGGATTGATATTAGTCGCTTTGAGCAACTCATTTACCGCTATTATAGACCATTACGCTTTTTTCGCTCCTCTATTGACTTTGGAATTGTTACCTATAACTTAACCTCTAGAAAAACACTAGAAATTACCAAACAAAAGATGAATGAAAAAAATGCACCACAGTATATCATTGCTTCTGCCTCTTGTTATCCAGCTTTTCCAAAAAAGAAAATCGATGGAGAATATTACATTGATGGCGGATATTCCGATAATCTTCCTATTAATCTAGCCATTTCCTTAGGCGCAACAGAAATAATTGCGGTTGATTTAAACGCAATCGGTGTAAAAAGAAAAGTAAAAAATAAAAATGTTAAAATTACTTATATTGAACCAAAACATAGAACTGCATCTATTTTAGTATTTGAAGAAGAACTTTCAAGAAAATCAATTCAATATGGATATTATGATACAATGAAAGCATTTGGTAAATTAGAAGGAAATCTCTACACATTTTATCCCAAACAATTACTCAGAGAATATGAAGACAACAAGCAAAAACTAGAACAGATGATTCAATCAAAACTACAACCTAGTGATCATTCCCCTGTTTTTGAACAACTTCTAAAATTATCTGTTTTTCATAAACTTTTAAAGGATGAAACAGGAGAAAAAAAGAAACAACTATTTTATGAAATTGTAGAATTGCTTGGAATATCATTAAAAATAGATGACACAAAAATCTATAAAATGAAAGATTTTGCAAAAGAAATATTATACCATTTTTCAACAGTAGAATCGACAGACACCAAACAAATAGAAGAAAAAATTAAACAAAAAAAAGTGCAATCGTTACGAAGAACAGGAACACTTTTGCACTTTTTATATCACAGAATGGAAAAAATTCCAAAAAATAAAAAAGAAAAAATTGAATATTGTGGATATGCCTTATTGTTCCCAAAAGAATTTATCGCAACGATATATTTATACTTATTGAACGAACAATATCATATCCTTTCATAATAGGAGTGAAATTTTGATGACAAATCAAAAAGAAATAATCAATAGCATATTAAAAAAAGAAATAATCAAAGAATTTGAACAAAAAAAACTAGGTGATTTAATTATTTATTTTATAGCCAAATATCCTGACTATCCATATTTTCATCTTCCCATTGAAAAACTTGATGAAGAATACCTATCAGCATATGATATTCCTTTTTTAGCCAGCTATATTCGCTATAGTGATATTACATTATTACAGTGTGGAATTCGTGCTACTGAAATTAGAGAAAAATTATATTTTCTTCATCAACAAATTGGTACCATTTCCGCACGTTATCGTAATTTTATTTGGTCAGATTTGATTAGCATAGATGATTTAAAAAGATGGACCTCATTATTGAAACAACATTGGATCAAAGAATACATGTTGAGAAATATTATCATAACAGAATCATTAAAAACATACCTTGATCAATGTTTAAACCCAAACTCATATGCTTTTCAAATACTTCAGATGATTCAAAAGCGTTATCCAAACGAATGTGTAGGAATATTTAACATTTTAGAACCAAAAAATTATGAATCATTCTATAAATTACTCAAAATATTAGAATGTAGTAGCGAAGAAATATTATTTTCAAATTTGATGGCCTGTTTTAATGAAAATAGAGAATTGTTAAGTGAAACACCATTAGAAGAATTATTAAAAAATCGTTCTAAATTGCTCATAAAATTAAGAGAATCATATGGAAATATCAATCAAGAAGAATTAAATGAAAAAAATTTAGAAGATTTAAAGAACTTTTTCACAAAAATTTTTTTAGGAATGAGTTATGCTGAATTTGAAGCGATTTTCCCAAAAATCACACCAAGTGAAGATGATAAATATGCATTATTAGAACAACTTTATGAAACTAGATTTCCAATCGTTTTAACCCAAAAATTATATGCGAAATTTAAACAAATCGGTGACTTTCGGATTGATTTAGAGCCAATTATTGCAAGCATGAAAACGATAAGAAACTTTAATTTACAAAAATCAGCATTTTCATTTGGACCAAACGCAGAGCTGATTACTTTGCACGACTCCTCTTTTATTTTTATTACAATGAGTTTAAAAGATTACGAACAAAAATGTATAAAAAAACGTGAAAAATTTGTAGATACTACCATTCAAAACGATTTATTCTTCAATAGCCCAGATGATTGCATGATTGCATTCGAAGACATTACCGCCCTCTCATATGAAGAAAGACATTGCATTGTAAGAGGAAAAGAATTAGTACCAAAAGCAATTGTTGCCATTGATACTATTTCATTCGCAGATATGAATATCAAAAAAATATTAGGACTTCCAATTATTTTAATTGATAGAGAAAGTTATGCAAAAAGAAACTTTGAAAAATTAAATCAATTATTAGAAAAACAAGATTGGAAATTGTATATTGAACGAAAAAGAATGTTATTTGAATTATTGAAAGATCAATCATGGCTGTTATTACGTTATTTTGAAACAGGATGGACTGTAACCGATGTAGATCTTTTAAGACAGTCGTTTGAAGAATTCAAACCTCATATTCCACAAGACCAATTAGAGTATTATCAAAGCCTTTTAATAGAACTAGCAAATTTAAATGAACAAATAGAAATGCAAATAAAAAAACAAGAAAAAGGAACAATCAGTTATATAAAACGAGGTGAAAAAAATGAATGAAAAAAAACGTATTTTAACAGGAATTAGACCAACAGGAAAACTCCATTTGGGTCATTATTTTGGTGCTGTTTGTAATTGGGTAAAATTACAAAATGAATATCATTCATTCTTTGAAATTGCTGATGTACAAGGACTGACAGATAATTTTTCAAATCCAGAAAAAATCAGAATCAATGTAAGAGAAGTTACGATTGACTTATTATCCTTAGGAATCAATCCTGAAATATCTACTATTTTTATTCAATCGACGATTCCAGAAATTGCCGAATTAACAGTATTTTATTCCAACCTAGTGACAATGTCTAGATTATACAGAAATCCAACCGTAAAAACAGAAATTAAACAGAAAAAAGAACTATTTGGAAATAGTGGAGAAAGTGTAACATATGGATTTGTAGGATATCCAGTCAGTCAAGCAGCAGATATCACAGCATTTGAAGGTGCGTGTGTTCCCGTTGGAGAAGATCAATTGCCACTAATAGAACAAACAAGAGAGATCGTCCATAAATTTAATTCGATTTATGGTGACACTTTAATGATGCCAGAACCTGTATTAAGTAATAATCCAAGAATTAAAGGATTAGATGGAAATGAAAAAATGGGGAAAAGTTTAGGAAATGCTATTTATTTATCTGACTCAAAAGAAGAAATAGAAAAGAAAATCATGGGAGCTGTTACAGACCCTAATAAAATCAAAAAAGATGATCCAGCAAATCCAGAAGTATGTATGGTATATTATTATCATCAACTACTAAACAATCAAAACTTAGAAACCGTTTGTACAGAATGCAAACAAGGAAAACGTGGCTGTGTTGCCTGTAAAAAAGAATTGATTCAAGTGATGATGGAATTTTTAAAACCAATTAAGGAAAAAAGACATTATTATGAATCACATCCAGAAGAAGTAGACCAAATTTTAAAAGATGGAAATAAAAAAGCAAGAGCTATTTCAAAACAAGTAATGGAAAAAGTTAAAAAAAATATGCAAATTGATTATTTTGAACAAGAACAATAAGAGGAAACGTTAAATTTTCCTCTTTTATTGTGGAAAAAAAAACATTTCTAATGTCAAATTTTTAAAATAAAAAATAAATATGTGGAAAACCCAAAACAATAGTATAATAGATGACTATGAAAAAAGATTATTTAGAACACATTTTTGACAAAGTAGATCCTAATATTTATTTAGATCAAGAACAAAAGAAAGTGATAACAACACCAGGAGACTTATTTGTAATTGCAGGAGCAGGAAGTGGAAAAACAACGACCATGGTAGCAAAAGTAAAATATTTAATTGAAATAGAAAAAGTAAAACCAAATGAAATATTATTAATCTCTTATACAAATAAAGCCACAGAAGAATTAAAAGAACGAATTCAAAAACAATTTTCATTACCAATTTCAATTTTAACCTTTCACAAATTAGGCATGAAACTGTTGAAAGGAAAAAAATACCAAATTCAATCAGACCCCAAACCAATCATTCAAAATTATTGCAATCAATTAAAAACAAATAAAAAATATAGCTATTTATTTTATACAAGAAAATACCGCATCAAAAAAGACCAATCGAAATTAATATTACTTTGTGAAACCTTTATAAAAAACTATAAAATGAAAGGAAGACCAAACATTTCAAAGATGAAATTATCTAAATTCTGGAAATCCTTTTTCAAGAATTTAATCTCTTATTATGATAATTGCTTAACATTAAAAAATGAAATTGATTTTGAAGACATGATTTTAAAATCAATAGAATGTATTTCAAAGAAACAAGTTTCATTGAACTATCGATATATCATTGTAGATGAATATCAGGATATTTCTAGAGATCGATTTTTACTATTACAAGAATTAAAAAAACATTTTCACTGTCACTTAATTGTAGTCGGAGATGATTGGCAATCCATCTTTGGATTTTCAGGTTCAGAAATTTCTTTATTTATAAAATTTGAAACCTTTTTCCCACAAGCCAAACAACTAAAAATAACGAACACATATAGAAATAGTCAAGAATTAATTGATATTGCAGGAACATTTGTCATGAAAAATCCATCACAAATAAAGAAACAACTATTTTCATCAAAACATCTCAAAAATCCAATGATTTTAGTACCATATCAAAATGATCTAGCGAAGCAACTTCAAAAAATATTAGAACATATATCAACATTTAGAGAACACTCAACCATTTTTTTATTAGGACGTTATCATCAAGACTTTAATATTCAACAATTTCCATTTTTAAATCAAAAAAATTCAAAAATTATGTATTCTAAATGTCCCAATTTATATATTGAATTTCTAACCGTTCATAGTTCCAAAGGATTAGGTGCAGATGAAGTCATTTTATTAAATGGTAATCGAGGAATCTACGGATTTCCTACAAACAAAAAAATTGATAAACTATTAAAAACAGTAGAATCCATAGACAAATCGTACCCCTATGCAGAAGAACGAAGACTTTTCTATGTTGCATTAACAAGAACGAAAAACCATGTTTTCATTATGTATTCAAAAAAAAATCCATCCCCATTTATACAAGAAATAAAGAAAATGAATATAACTGCAAAATGATGAAGGAAAAATAGAATAGAGACCATTTGTAAGAAATTCATGTAACAAAAATTCTTAAAAAAATTTTTGAAAGATGAAAGGAATTCCTTTTTTTGACTTAATTTTTTTCTCATTCTATGTTAAAATTGTATAGGAGATGATACAAATGTCACTATTATTATGTATATTAGATGGAATGGGAATGAGAGAAGAAACTCATGGAAATGCCTTTAAACAAGCAAAAACCCCAAATTTTGATTACCTATGGAATCATTATCCACACTCCTTATTAGAAGCAAGTGGAGAACTTGTAGGATTACCACATGGACAAATGGGAAATAGTGAAGTAGGACATATGAATATTGGTGCAGGAAGAATTATGTATCAGCCATTACAATTAATCCATAAGCAAATAAAAGAAAAATTAATTTTACATAATAAACCATTATTAGAAACAATGAACCATGTAAAAGAAAATGGTTCGACCTTACATTTACTTGGATTAGTGAGTGATGGAGGGATTCATTCCCATATTGATCATCTATTTGGACTTTTAGATATGATAAAAACAAATGGAATTGAAAAAGTTTATATTCATGTTTTTACAGATGGTAGAGATACACTTCCGAATATTGCTATGACTTATATAGAACAATTAGAACAAAAACTAAAACAATTAAAAATTGGCTCTATCGCAACCATATCAGGTAGATATTATGCAATGGATCGTGATAATCGTTGGGAAAGAATAAAAAAAGCTTACGATGCAATCATAAATGGAGTAGGAGAGCATTACAACACTACAAAAGAAGTGATTTTAGAAAACTATAAACGTAATATTACGGATGAATTTATAATTCCATCCATTATTGATTCAAAAGGATTAATAAAAGAAAATGATGGGATCATTGTCTTTAATTTTCGACCAGACCGTTTAAGAGAACTTTTCAGTGCAATTACAAATCCAAAATTCGAGGAATTTGAAACAAAAGAAATAAAAAATTTAAAAATGACAACTATGATGCCAGTGAGTGAAGAAGTGATTTCCACACCAGCATATCAACTAGAACACTTAACAAACACATTTGGAGAATATATTAGCAAATTAGGACTTACACAATTAAGAATTGCAGAAACCGAAAAGTATCCTCATGTAACATATTTCTTTGATGGCGGAAAACAAGAAGAATTGCCAGGTTGTAAACAAATATTAATTGCTTCTCCAGCTGTAGCCACTTATGATTTAAAACCAGAAATGAGTGCAGTAGAAATAACGGATCGATTGATTCAAGAATTAGACCAAAATCATTATGATGTGATTATTTTAAACTACGCTAACGGTGATATGGTAGGGCATACAGGAGACTTTAGTGCAACTATAAAAGCAGTAGAAACTGTAGATGAATGCTTAGGACGTCTATACAATAAAATAAACGAACGAAATGGAATTTTTGTAATTACAGCAGATCATGGAAATGCGGATACTATGTTAGATGAACAAGACCATATTATAACCAGTCATTCAACAGCCCCAGTACCATTGATTATAAATCAAGAAGGAATATTAAAAAATGGAAAACTAGGAGATATTGCTCCAACCCTATTAAATTTATTAAATTACACAATTCCTGTGGAAATGTCTGGAGAAAATTTATTTCAAAAAAATAACCCTGTGGAAAAATAAAATATATAAAAGAATTGAGGAACAGTATGAAAAAAAATAAAGTTGCCAAAATATTTGTGATTGCTAGTATTTTATTTATGATAGCATTATGTGGAATTTATGGATACCGTCTCATATATTACTATCGTTTAGAACATCCTAAAGTGAAACAAGAACAAAAACAAACATTAGCAAGCAGATTAATTGAGCCATCGAATATAGTAACCTCTGGGGATGGACTATATCAAGATAATAATACGTATTATTATAAAGGAATTGTTAGTAACAATTATATAGAATATTCTGGAATTCTATGGAGAATTGTTAGAATAAACCAAGATCAAAGTATTACAATGATTAGTGAAACTCCACTTACCTCTATGGTGTTTGGATATCAAACAGACAAATTCGAGCAATCCTATGCCTATAAATGGTTAAACGAAGAATTTTATAACAAACTGAATAACAGCAAGCAATATATAGTAGATACCCATTATTGTGTAGATACCATTGAAAGTGCAGAGAAAATTAGCTGTAATGAACAAAAAACAAGTAAAATTGCAATGATGAATATATTTGAATACTTAAAAGCATCAGGAAGCAAAAGTTATTTAAATAGTGGAAAAAACTTTTGGACAGTCAATCCTAGTAATGGTGGGAAAATATGGTTTATCAATCAAAAAGGACTAGTAACTGATGAATCATTCTCAGGTTCTAGCTATCATAGTTATGGGATAAAACCAATGATCACGATTAAAGGAGATCTTACAATCACAAAAGGAAATGGAACAATAGAAGAACCATTAGAATTTGAAACCAAAACAGACAAAGAACTAAAAAATGTATCAATTGGAAACTATGTGAACTATAGTGATCAAATGTGGAGAATTGTAGATGTCAACGATTTTGGAATCAAAATCGCATTAGATGGTTATGTGAAAATAAAAGAAGAGGAAGTAGAAAAACCATTTTCAACAACTTCATCTAATATTTATGATATAGAATCTTCTAAAAATATTGGATATTATTTAAACTCTACTTATTACAAAACATTAAAGGATCAAGACTACTTAGTAGAATATCCATTTAAAATATCGCCTTATAATAATGAACAAAAATATAACTATCAAGTAGAAAACTATGAAACTGTAAGAGCAAAAATAGGACTATTGCAAGTGACAGACCTATTTATTGACGATTTCTCTGATTATGCATTAATGACACCATCAGAAGAAGGAACTGTTTTTACAGTATTAGAAGATGGAAGACTGTATGCAGATATGGTAAATAAAGAACTAAAAATAAGACCAGTTGTAGTATTAAAAGAAAGTTTAAAAATAAAAAACGGATCAGGAACACAAACCGACCCATTTAATCTAACCGTATAATGGCATCAAAAAAAAGAAATTCATTAAAGTTTACGATTACAATCGTGATATTGGATTTACTAACTTTAATCTTTCTTTTTTTATTCTATGGTCCAATTTCTTATTTCAGAAATTTGCTTATTACGACTGCGATGACTACACAAAACCATAAATATCTAGCTCAAATCCTTTATAGTACAAAAACAATTGAAAAAATATTAAAACAAAACAATATAGTAGACATGAATCAAAATACCAATACTAGTGATATACAAATGGAAAATAATAATCAAACCGATTATGATTCTGTTTATGAAGAACAAATCCGAAAAAGAAATCCAAATAATGATTTATATAAAATTATCCCATTAGAAGGAAAAAACTATAAAGGATATTTGGTAGCTATTTATGATGCCTCTAGAATTTCATTAGTATCTTCAAAAGATTATGGAATCAAAGGTCAAACGCTAAAAGATATGGCTTCTAGCCACCATGCAAAAGTAGCTACAAATGCAAGTGGATTTTTAGATACAGATTCCTATGGAAACGGAGGAATTGCATCTGGCGTGTTCATACAAAATGGAAAACTCATTAGTGGAAATGCGAATACCAAAGCCAGAATAATTGGGTTTAATCAAAAACATGTTTTAACACTCATGAATGCAACAGCTATAGACGCATTAAATGCAGGAATTCAAGATGCCATAGAATTTGGTCCCTTTTTAATAATGAATGGAAAACCTGCTACCATAAAAGGAAATGGCGGATGGGGAATTGCGCCTAGAACAGCGATCGCTCAGAGGAAAGATGGAATTGTTTTATTCATAGTAATTGATGGAAGACAACCAGGATATAGTTTAGGAATTGATATGAAAGAATTAACAAATATTTTATTACGATATAAAGCATATAATGCTTCTAACTTAGATGGAGGTGCTTCTAGTAGCTTAAATATCGAAGGAAATTTATATAGTAAACCATGTGCCCATAGCAATACAAAAGAACGATTTTTACCAAATGCCTGGATTGTAAAATAGAAGGGCATTTTTTAATTGCCATATTTTTTTTGGGAAAAAGAAAAGACTATTGAACCATTTGTCAACAGTCTCAACTTAAAGTGAATTATTTTTTTTAGTAGGTTCTAATGTTAAGATGGCAGGATTGATTGTACTATTTGTTTTATCTTCAGTAACCCCAAATTTTGAATTCCAATAAGTTCTGAATTCATCGCCACGTTGACTAAAATGAGCAAGAGCACTAGAAACTGCTCCAGCCATAAACCCTGTTAATCCCATTTCGCAATATATTTGTTCCACTTCTTTACAAGTAGCACCATCAGCTAATTTTTTCAAACATAATAAACTTGTTTCAGCTACACAGCAAGAATAAGCATCATTGGTATTTTTATCCACATATATCATCCATTCTTCAGCCAATTCTGGTTTTACGAAAGTGATGCCATCTTTCATAATTGCATATTTCTTTTTCTTTGCTTCAACATTTGCTTTTTCCATAGCAAGTTTATTTTTTTCTTCTGCTTTAATTCTTCTATCTCTTTGCTTATCAACAATTACATCACCATAGATTTTTCTTTTTGATTCTTCAATATCTTCTGGACGTCTTCTATCATAACCATATTCAATATATGGATTTGAATATAAAACTTCTCCATTTTCTTGTAATGTAATGCTTGAAATAGCAGACCCATAACCAACAAAAGGTATTCCCATACAACCAATTTGAACATTTGTAAAGAAAGCAACACTTTTCAATTCATCTGTACCACTTTCCATAGCCCCATACCACCAAGTATGATATGTTACAGTTTTACCAATATGTTTCTTTAGGTTTTCAAACATTTGAATAGCCTGTTTTTCTTTATCGTTTTTACGGATATATTCATCTAAAGTAATATCGCCATTTTCCATTGGCATAAAATTACCAAATCTAGTCATACATACAGAATCAATATGATTGTTTTTCATATTACTAATTAAAATAGAGTATTTCGGGTCCTTTCCAAAACGTTTTTCTACATCAGCCAAAGTTAATCTTTTACCAATATAGAACCAATTCGTATAATTTTTTTCCTTTCCTTTAAATTCTTCATCACCATCAATAACAAATTCCTGTTCAACAAATCTAAAACCAATAGCATTTTCACTCACATTAACTTTTGTAGGATCGTTATGATCGATTACTTCACGACTTGTTTCTGATGCAATGAGACCAGGATATAAGTATTCAACATATTTTTTTGTAGTCTTTTTCACAATAAATTCCTCCTTATTTTTCGCAAAGTTATTCACTTTATGAAAAATATTTTCGTCATTAGGAATTAAAGGATTTTATTGAAAAATGACACCTAATGATTTGACAAATACTACCTTATATGTTAGAATAATCGCTAAGTTGTTTGAAACAACTGGGTATCTCAAAGTGAATAACTTTGAGCTTTTATATTGATAAGAGTCTTTGCTTTTATAAAATTTTAATGAGATAAAAAAATAGTATTAGATATTGTTGTCCTATACTATTTTTTAGTAAACTCTTTCGGCTTTTCTAATATTTTCGTTCCGATTTGAAATGATTTTAAATATTGTCTTAAGAAATAAACTTTATCAAAATTATTTGTAAATAACATATCACATAACTCTAAAGCTTGTTCTAAATATAACTCATTATAATCGCTTAAACCTGAATATTTATCTTGATTGATTTCGTGTCTTCTTGTGACTATATCATCATCAAATGTTGTACTTCTAGCATATAATAATAAATTAACGAATAAATTGACGTTATTTTGCCATATGATTGGATTTAAACTACCATTTGGGCATCTAAATTCGATTGTATTTCTTTGTTTAAAAGCATTTGTAGATGAAACATTTCTAAAATTTACTGCTCGATATTTTTGATATGATATTGTATCAATTATTGATTCTATGGAATGATTTCCATTTTTTAGGTCAATATAGTCTTGCCAAAAGTCTTTTGTTACTGGTGCAGCATACCTTTGAATGCTTGGGCGTCCTACCAAATATTCACCATAAGCAAACCTATATATTATATTCTCGTAAACTGACCAAAACTTAATAAAATTTAACCAAGATTCACTTTTATCACCAATAACTTGCGTCCCAATGTGAATATGACCACCAGAATTTTCTCCTATTCTGGCATTTTCACTCACGATTTCACAAACTTTTGTTAAATCTTTCCAAGTAGTGTTATTATCTTTTAATACAGGAGAATTAATTTCAGCTCCATTGTCTAATGAACTATCATATTTTAAAATCCAAGAAGAATGATGAAAGTATTGATCTAATTTTTCACATATTCTATTTGTTATTGCTTTCTCAAACTCTAATTCTAATCCAAAAGTAATCATATTATCAAAGCCAAGTGTTTTTCTTAATTCCAAGTAATAGTTCTCAATATGCCAAATTAATTCTTGTAAATCTAATCCAGACATATCAGATAATTTATCGTTATTGTTAGGTTTTATATAAGTAAAAATCGGCTCATTCCCACTGCATATAACTTTTTTAGATGGATGCGTTATTTTGCTTCTTTTTAGCATAACTTTTACCTCATTAGCCTATCATAATTGGCCTTTTTTAATTCTAATTTTTTTGCCAATTCATCTGCATCAATATGCGGATATCTTTTTTTTATTCTACGAACACAAGTCTTAAAGTCAAATGATGAGATATTGTGTCTGAAAGATAGTGGCACTAATTCTAAAAGGCTTGTGGCAAGTATATATAGAATTGAAAGTGAAACATTTTCGCCAACAGTTTCTTTATGAACAATATAATCACCAGTTTCTTCATTATATATGACAGCCTTTATAAATGATTCTTCTTGTATTTCTTCATCTGTTAAGTTATTTCTAGTTTCTCTAATATTGGTATTCGGTTTCCCTAAAACATCCTCAAGTTTTAAATCTTCTTTGTTAAATAATTCAATAAGATTTTCATACGTTTGTTTCTCTATAGAATATATCTGAACTATACGGGAATATAAACCATTTTCATCTAATTGCCATTGTGAATAATAATATAACAAATTATTACTACTATCTAATGTATTTCCATTATCATCTTTGAAATCATTATATTGTTGTCTTGTTGTAATATTTCCAGCATTATCAAACTCTGTCATAACATTAGAATATATTTTCCATTCATCAGCATAAAATGGTATATCACCCAAAAGAGTAAAACCACCAGCTACAAGTCCAGCAGTTACAACATAGGGCGCAATTAATTGTAATACCCGTGCCGAAATCTTTAAGTTTTTAATTGTATCAATTTTTAAATTTTCAATTCTTGAATGTTTGATTTTTTTTTCTAAATCTACAATATCCTTTTTTAATTGTAACATAAATTTTTTTTGTTCCAATCTTTTCTTTTCTGTATCACGTATCGTTTTAGAATCGTTCCTATTCATATGATCAACCCCCTATTTACTCAAAGTACTTTACTTTGAGTCCCCTTTGAAACGAGTATTATAATATCATATTTTAAAAAAAAGTCAATATTTTATTCTTAATTTTTACGAAGTGTCAAATAGATATTTTTCTCTTCAAATTTCAAACTTCTCCTTATTTTTCATAAAGTAAAGTACTTTGAGATAACATTTATTAATAAAAAAGAACAATAAAGTGTAAACTCAGTAATGGCATTATGATATTTTTCTAATCAAAGAAATTATCAAAATATTGATAAAAAAAGTAGGGAATATTGAAGCAGTTAGCAACTTAAAATAGTATTTGAATACTATTTTTTTTACACTAAAAATTACAAAATCTTAATCTAATATAACTTGTACACAATCCCATTTTATTGTATAATAAATACAGTTCCAAAAATAAGATAAGGTGTGATAGAATGGGTTTTAAAATTGGCAACATAACACTGAAAAATCAAGTCGTTTTAGCTCCAATGGCAGGAATATCCAATAGTGCTTATAGAACCATTATAAAAGATATGGGTTGTGGATTAATTTATGCAGAAATGGTAAGTGATAAAGCAATCTACTACGGAAATAAAAAAACCATTGACTTACTTTATATGACGGATTATGAAAGACCGATTGCCCAACAAATCTTTGGAAGTGATAAAAAATCATTTGTGATAGCAGCACAGTATATATATAAAACTATGAAACCAGATATCATAGACATCAACATGGGCTGCCCAGTTCCTAAAGTTGCTTTAAGAGCACAAGCTGGAAGCGCCTTATTAAAAGACCCAAAAAAAGTATATGAAATTGTAGCAGCAGTTGTTGCATCGGTTCCAATACCAGTAACTGTGAAAATACGTAGTGGTTGGGATCAGGAACATATCAATGCAGTAGAAATCGCAAAAGAAATAGAACGTGCAGGAGCATCTGCCATTGCGGTTCATGGAAGAACGAGAAGTCAAGGATATAGTGGTAAAGTAGACCTTGAAATTATTAGAAAAGTAAAAGAATCTGTTTCGATTCCAGTCATTGGTAACGGAGATATTAAAACCGCACAAGATGCAAAAAAAATGTTAGAACAAACTGGTTGTGATGCTGTCATGATAGGAAGAGGCGTTCTAGGAAATCCTTGGTTAATCAAAGAATGTATTGCTTATTTAGAGAGTGGAATTCTATTAGACCCACCTACCAAAGAAGAGAAAATAAATATGTTATTACATCATTTTGAATTGCTATTAAAAACAAAAGGAGAAAAATTAGCGTTATTAGAAATCAGAAGTCATGCAGCTTGGTATTTAAAAGGAATTCCAAACACAACAGCATTAAAAAATAACATTATGAAATCTACAACAAAAGAAGAATTTTGGAATTTATTAAAGGAGTGTTAACTAACGATTAACAAATCAAATAAAAGTCTGTGGTTTGAGACACCTTTGACTAGTCCACAAAAGTGGAAAAAAATAGATACAAATCCACAGTGCAAAATTTATGATACTTTTAGAAGTATCATAAATCAAAAAATATAAATAGAAAGGGATCAATCGAATAGATTAATATTTCTATAAGATTGATTATACGAGATATAAAAATGAAAGCAGAATTTAAAAAAAGGCTTGCCGCTTATATCATTGACTTAATTATTGTAGGACTATTAATTGGTATGGTGGTGATGATAAAAGAAAAAGATCCAAAAGTAGTACAACTAAGAGTTGATGAAAATATTGTAAATGAACTTTATGCAAGTGGAGAAATCAAATTTGGAGACTACTTTGAAAGGCGAACAACAATTGACCAACAAATAGATCAAGAATGTGTAATCTATATGATTTATAATATCATTTTAATCATCTTCTATTTTGTTTTGTTACCATACTTTTGGAATGGACAAACAGTAGGGAAAAAAGCATTCAAAATAAAAGTGACTTCCTCAAATGAAAATAAAATAACAATAACAGCATTACTCATTCGGAACTTAATTATAAATGGTTTAGGATATATGATTATGATTTTACTCTTTCTATATTTACTTCCAAATGAAATGTATTTTGTTTTTGAATCAATTTTTAGTTTTCTACAAATAATACTAGTAATCATAAGTGTTTCTATGATATTATATAGGAGAGACAAAAAAGGTCTCCATGATATTTTAAGTGGAACCAAAGTTTGTAATTGTGAGAGGTGAACATATGAGAGAATTTACAGAACAAGAACAGATTCGTAGAGAAAAAGCAACAGAATTAAAAAATAAAGGAATTGACCCTTTTGGTCATAGAATTGATATTACAGCAAACTCAAAAGATTTAGCACTGACTTATGCATCAAATTCAAAAGAAGAATTAATAGAAATGAATATTCCAGTTACCATAGCAGGAAGAATCATGACAAAAAGAGGAAAAGGAAAAGTTGGATTTATGCATATCCAAGATAAATTTGGTCAAATACAAATTTATGTGAGACAAGATACATTAGGAGAAGAACAATATGACCTTTTTAAAAAAGCAGATATAGGAGATATTATAGGAATAGAAGGAACTGTTTTTAGAACTGATACAGGCGAATTAAGTATTAAAGCAACCAAATACATTCACTTAGTAAAAGCTTTAAGACCCCTTCCTGAAAAATTTCATGGATTATCTGATGTAGAAGAACGATATCGCAGACGATATGTGGATTTAATTATGAATGAAGAAGCTAGAAAAGTTGCCTTTGCGAGACCAAAAATTATTCGTTCAATCCGAAATTACTTAGATGAATTAGGATATTCAGAAGTAGAAACACCTGTATTAAGTCCAATTTTAGGTGGTGCAGCAGCCAGACCATTTATTACTCATCACAACACACTAGATATGGATTTTTATCTGCGAATTGCAACAGAACTTCCTTTAAAACGACTTTTGGTAGGAGGAATGGATGCCGTTTATGAAATCGGTAGAATTTTTAGAAATGAAGGAATGGATAAAAACCATAATCCAGAATTTACAACCATTGAATTATATAAAGCCTATAGTAATTTAGAAGGAATGATGGAAATCACAGAAGGAATCATTGGAAATGCAGCAATGGAAGTGTTAGGCACATATGAACTTGATTACAAAGGCAATCATATTTCATTGAAACCTCATTTCAAAAAAATCCACATGGTAGAAGCCATCAAAGAAAAGACAGGAATTGACTTTTTTAAACCGATGACATTAGAAGAAGCCAAAACATTAGCTTTGGAACATGGAATTGAGATAGAACCACATTTTCTTTATGGACATATTGTCAACGAATTCTTTGAAAAATATGTAGAAGAAACCATTGTAGAACCAACATTTATTTATGGACATCCGATTGAAGTAAGTCCACTTGCCAAAAAAAGTGAAGATCCAAGATTTACAGAACGTTTTGAATTATTTATTTGTGGAACAGAATATGCAAATGCCTTTACAGAACTCAATGACCCAATAGATCAATACGAACGATTCTTAAATCAATTAAAAGAAAAAGAACTTGGAAATGATGAAGCAAATGAAATGGATTTAGATTATGTAGAAGCTTTAGAATATGGAATGCCTCCAGCAGGTGGAATGGGAATGGGAATTGACCGTTTAACAATGCTTTTAACTGGATCAGAAACAATTAGAGAAGTAATTTTATTTCCACATATGAGACATAAAAACTAATGAAATTATATATTATCAGACACGGAGAGACTGATTATAATCAAAAAAAAATATTACAAGGAAAAACAAATATTCCATTAAATCAAACAGGAATTGATCAAGCACTAAAACTAAAAGAAAAACTAAAAAATATTTCATTTGATATTGTAATTAGCTCTCCTTTAAAACGTGCCATTGAAACAGCTTCACTCATTGCACCCAGCCAAACAATAAAAATAGATGCTAGATTAGAAGAACGAGATTTAGGAGACTATGAAGGAAAAGCAGTAAAAAATTATACCAAGCAAAAAAAAATATATGAAAATTATTTTGAAAATTGTACTTTAGGCTCAGTAGAAGGAATTCAAGACCTGATGAAAAGAGTACAAGAAATGATTCAAGAATTGAGAAGTGCTTATCCAGAAAAAACAGTACTTTTAGTTAGCCATGCAGGATGGATAAACGCTTTTGTTCATACGTTAAAACCAATTCCAGAAAGTGGAGACTTAGAATGGTTTGAATTAGGCAATGCCGAATATTTAGAATATAATATATAGAAGGAGAAATGAAAATTATGAAAATTTTATCAGTAAATGCAGGGAGTTCATCATTAAAATTTCAAATGTATGAAATGCCTGAGGAAAAAGTTTTAATATCAGGAGTATTTGAAAGAATTGGAATTGACAATAGTTTATATACCATTAAAATCAATGGACAGAAAATAGAAAAACAAGTAGATTTACCAGACCACGAAGTGGCAGTAAACTATTTAGCGCAAGAATTAATAGAGAATCATGTAGTAGAAAAACTAAGCGAAATTAAAGGAATTGGTCACCGTTTGGTTCATGGAGGAGACAAATACTCAAAATCAGTTGTATTAACAGATCAAGTAATGGAAGTAGTAGAATCATTAACACCACTAGCGCCACTTCATAATCCAGCCAACTTAATAGGTGTAAAAGCATTTAAAAATATCATCCCAAATGCAGTAGCAGTAGCCGTTTTTGATACAGCGTTCCATCAAACAATGGCAACAGATACATACCTTTATCCAATTCCATATGAATGGTATACAGACTATGGAGTACGTAAATATGGATTTCATGGAACGAGCCATAAATATTTAACAGATCGATTAACAGATATTTTAGGAAAAAAAGATGCTAAAATTATTACTTGCCATTTAGGAAATGGAGGAAGTATTAGTGCGATTAAAAATGGAGCATGTATTGACACCTCTATGGGATTTACTCCAAATGCAGGACTCGTAATGGGAAGCCGCAGTGGAGATATTGATGCTACGATTATTCCTTATATAATGGAACAAACAGGAAAAAGCATTACAGAAGTTGTAGATGACTTAAATAAACGTAGTGGATATTTAGGAATTAGTGGGGTAAGTAGTGATTCTAGAGATGTAGAAGCAGGAATTGACGAAGGAAACCCAAGATGTATTTTAGCGCAAAAGATGTATATTTCTGCAGTAGTTGGATATATCGCCAAATATTACGTATTCTTAGGAGGAGTAGATGCCATTTGTTTCGCAGGAGGAGTAGGAGAAAACTCTAAAACAACTAGAAAAGAAATTTTGGAATCATTAGCAGTATTAGGAATTAAAATTGATTATAAAGCGAATGAAGTAAGAGGAAAAGAAGCACTAATTACAGCCCCAGATTCTAGTATTCCAGTATATGTCATTCCAACAGATGAAGAGGTAATGATCGCAAGGGATACTTACTCATTCTGTAATTAGAAAGTGTGAAATTATGTATCATAGAATGTATTCTAAAATTTATAAAAAAATAAAAAAATATGATACGATTGTCATTGCAAGACATGTGGGTGCAGATCCTGATGCACTAGGCAGTTCATTAGGACTTAAAGACAGCATTTTACACACATTTCCAAACAAACAAGTCTATGTGATTGGTCACCCAGCTTCTAAATTTAAATATCTAGGAACTCCTATCAAATTCAAAGAAGAATGGTATGAAAATTCCTTGTTAATTGTAACAGATACACCAGATAAAAGAAGAGTAGATGGAGTAGATGCCAGTAGATTTAAAGATTCTATCAAAATAGATCATCATCCATTTATTGAAAAATTTTGTAACATAGAATGGATTGATGAAACAAGAACGAGTGCATCAGAAATGATTTTAGAACTTGTCAAAAATACAAAATTAAAAATCAATGAAGACGCAGCATCTAAATTATATATAGGACTTGTAGCAGACAGTAACCGATTTTTGTTTAGTTATACCACTTCAAAAACATTTGAACTCGCTGCCTGGCTTATGAAAACAACAAAGATAGACATCACGAAATTATATGAAACATTGTATTTAAGATCCTTAAAAGAAATAAAATTTCAAGGATATATAGAATCCCACTTAGAAGTTACTGAAAATGGCGTTGCATCTATTAAACTTACAGATGAAATACTACATGAATATAATGTAGATCCAGCAACCGCAGGAAATATGATAAACAATTTAAATTATATTGAAGAAATACTAGTATGGGTGTCATTTTCGGAAGATAAAGCGAATAATACAATTCGAGGATCCATTCGGTCAAGAGGACCAATTATAAATGAAATTGCCTCAAGATTTGGAGGAGGAGGACACATTTTCGCAAGTGGGGTACGACTTAAAAACTTTGAAGAAGCAGATCAAATGATAAAATCATTGGATGTTGTTTGCAAAGAATATCAAAATTAAGGAAACTTAATTTTTTTTTTGCAATATGAAGATTGTGTTGTACACAAATATAGTTTATAATATAGATAAGAATGGAGAGAGGTTATGAAAAAAAGAGGATTTACACTAATTGAATTTCTAGCAGTAGTGATACTGTTAGCCACAATTATTGTAATTTTAATTCCAATCATATTAAAAATTGCCCAAAAATGGAGAAAAAATACATTTCAAGATAGCATATATGGAATTGTAGAAAGCGCAAAAATATTATATACAGAAAGTATGTTAGAAGGAGGACTATCTGAAAACAAAAAAATGTCTTTCAAAAATGGAAAACCAAAAGAACTATTATATAAAGGTGAAATTCCAAAAGGTGGAGAAATCGAACTCAATCCAAAAGGAGAAATTAGACTTGCACTTCATAATAAAGAATGGTGTGCAATAAAAAGTTTTACAGAAAATAAAATTACTTTAGTCAAATATAAAAAGGAAGACTGCATATTATCAGAAAATACCGATTTTCCATTAATCACATTAAATGGAGATTCTATAATGACAATAGAAATAGGGGGTACCTATAAAGAACTAGGAGCAAAAGCAGAAACAAACAAAGGAAAAAAATTAGAATATACAATAGAAATAAAACAGGATAATAAAATAGTAGAAAATATAGATACCACAAAAGAAGGAACTTATGAGATTATATACCAAACAAACCTCAATCAAAAAACTGCACAAGTAACAAGAACTGTGACAATTTCAACTAGACCAGTAATCGTAATGACAGAACCAAAAAAAGATTTTGTAAAAGAACAAGAGATAGAAATTAGTGTAAACGCAATTGAACCAAATACAGTAACAGAATTTACATATCAACTAAAAAAAGATGGTGTAATAGAAAAGAATGAAAAAGTAACAGATTTAACAAAAAAAATGAAATTTAAAGAAACAGGAATTTATGAAATCACCATATCTGTAATAGATAATCATAACCAAAAAAATAAACTAACAAAAACATATAAAATAGATGCAACTCCACCATCAGTTGGAAACTTTATCGTACTAGGAACGAAAGGAAACAATGACTGGTATACAAGTGATGTGACATTCAAAACTATTGATGGATCAGATTCATTATCTGGTCATAAAAGTACCACTTTAAATAAACAAAATATAAAAGGAAATACCACAGGAGAAACAATAATAATAACGACGAAAGACAAAGCGGAAAATATAAGTACCTTAAAAAGAACGGTTAAAATTGACAAAAAAGCACCTGTATTAACATTAAAATCTAAAAAAATAGAGAAAATTCAAAAAGGAGAATCGATTTTTACAAGTAGTTACTTTAATATTCCAGAATATTCAATTAGTGGAGGGAGTATGGCTTGTTCTCCCGCAAATACAAAAACATTACCTTCTGGCTCACATAGCATTAGTTGTACAGTAACAGGAGGAAATGGATTAACAAAAACAGTAAATAAAGATATTGTTGTTGAATAAAAGGGGCTGAGTGAAAATTATTCATTTCCACTCAGCCCCTTCTAAATAATAGGCCTAGAAAATGTATAAATTATAAAACACCAATTGAATTATTTAATGAGTTATTATGTGACTGTTGCACTTGATTTGACAAATTATCTTTAAATAATATATGAATTATTTAATATCTATTTTGCTACTAATTTACTACTTTTTATAGAAGTTTTAAATTCTTCAAGGAATTTTTTAAATCTTAAAGAAAATACTTGCTAGTAAACCATTTTTAATGCTATAATGAATATGCCAAGGAAACTTGCATAAAATAAAAAAGGAATACCTAGTTTTGAAGAGTTAGGTACTGTTCCAATTTCAATTGATTTAGTACCGACTTATACAGTTGGTACTATTTTTATTAATATGACTAAAATCACAATAATAAGGAGTATTATGATATTCATTAGAGTTTTCTCTGATTTTCTCATAATTTCACCTCCTTTCACTTTTAAAAAAGTAAAGGAGAATAGTACCTAAACTAACTAAATATTCCTAAATTAATTATACCAAACGTTTGTTTTCTAGACAATACTTTTATTACAAATTCACAATAAATATTAAAATGCAAAATATATAATAACAGCGGGTTTAAGCAATAGACAACTATATATAAGTCAAGTACTTTTTAGTAAATTTTATGAAAAAGCTTGAAAATGAAAATTTGCTTAAATTACTGCATGACAAAAACAACTAAAGCATTCAAATTTTTGAAAAAATTAGTTCTTGTTGTCTTTGATATTGTCGTATTTAATATAATCTCTATTCTCTTTAAGAATGTAATAGATGATTGTTAATAATTTACGACTAATGCCTGCTAAGGCAACAAAATGGTGCTTACCTTCAGATATTTTTTTATCATAATAAGTTCTAAGCTCAGGCTCATTTGATATTGCAACTAAACTAGCTATATAAATGGCATGACGAAGATAGGGAGAACCTCTTTTAGAAGTTTTATCATTAGAAGATAATTTATTACCAGATTGATTTTCAGAAGGATCAGTACCAGCAAAAGCAATCAGTTTACTAGGTT
>CAJTLA010000018.1 GCA_910576985.1 uncultured Bacilli bacterium | reverse complement strand
ATGTAGAGGGGTACTGGAAAAGTGCTGGAAAAATGGAATATTTTTTTTATTTTCTGAATACCCTTATATTTTAAGGGGTCAATGGAGGTAAATGATAAAAAAAGTGAGGTTTTTTATATAGGCATTAAACTACTGATAGGCAAAAACCTAGAGTTACTGGAAAAGTACTGTAAAAAAAACGATCATGATGATCGAGTTTGATTTTTTGAAAAAATGCAGCCACAATAATCTTGACGATATAAGTGGTATTTTTTAGATAATTCAATAGATCTCTTATACCCATCTTTCTTTTTAAAGTCTGAATATAAATAAGATACTTGATATTTTTGTTCTAAAAGAGCACCAATTTCATTTAATTTTTCACTTTTTTTATAAGGGCTTACTGTTAATGTGGTCGAAAAATAGTCAAAATTTAATTCTTTTGCTATACGTGCTGTTGCTTCTAATCTTAAGTAGTAACATTTTATGCATCTTGCTCCGCCTTCTTTTTCTTCTTCTAATCCTTTTGCCATTTTAAAAAACAGTTCAGGTTCATAAGTTCCCTCTAAAAAATGAATGGATTTATTTAAGTCTGAAATCAGTCTTTTTTGTTCTTCTACTCGTTTTTGATATTCTTCCTCTTCTGTGATATTTGGATTGTAATAAAAAATTGTGATTTCAAAATAGGAAGACAAATATTCTAGTACATAACTACTACAAGGAGCGCAGCAACTGTGTAATAATAACGTTGGTTTTCCGTTTAAAGACTTTAATGTTTCTTCTAATTTCACTTGATAGTTCATATTACATACCTACAAATGCCATATAAATCATAAATCCAAAAAAGATAAAAGTCATAATCCAACCGTTGATTTTTTCAAAGTTAGTAGAACGATATTTTACACCTAGTGCGATTGTGATTAGAGCTCCACCAATAAGACCCCCAATATGAGCTGCATTGTCAATCCCTTTCATTGCGAATCCAAATAATAAGTTCATTAAAATCAAAGGAATCAATTGAGATTTCATGATATTTCCAAGATATACTCGGTAATGATATCCAAAATAAAGCATTGCTCCAAATAATCCAAAAATTGCACCAGATGCTCCAACCGATGCACCACTTGTAAATAGCATTGACATTAAGTTTCCTGAAATTCCGCTAAATAAATAAATCAATAAGAATTTTATTTTTCCAAAAAAACTTTCTAATTGGGGTCCTAAAATATAAAGGCAGTACATGTTACAAAGTAAATGCAATATTCCTGCATGGATAAACATACTCGTAAATAATCGGTATATTTCTCCAGCTTTGATATAATCTGCAATATTCGCACCATAAATCGCTACTTGATTTAATCCAAAAATCAATTCTAATAGAAAAATAATGCAATTAATGCCAATTAGTAAATATGTAATCATTGGTTTTTTCATTTTGAAAACGTCTTCCATTTTCGCAGAATCTTCTTCATTTTTCTTGTTTAAATCTTCGGTAATTTTAACAAATAATTCTAATCCTTTTTCTTTAAAATCTGTGTCCTCAAATATTCTTGGAAAACGAGTCTGTACTTCATCATATCTTTTTAAATCCTCTAAGGAATCAATTTCGATTAAAGAAACATTATCATTGTCAAAATTTTTTAAATGTACATTTTCTCCTAAGTTTAAAAAGATACTGATGGCTTTCATTTGAAAAGAAAATGTTTTATGTTTGATTTTTTTCATAATTTGTTTGGTCTTAAATAAGTCAAAATTCATTTGCTCATCATTATGAATATAATTTGGTACAATGCGAATAATTTTTAGATCACTTTCTAAATTTTCTAACCAAATTTCATTTTGAGCTCCATGTAATATGACAGGACTGTATCCTTCTTCTGTAATAAAGTAATGAAGTAAACGCATTACTAATTCATCATTTCTACTTAGTATCATTTGTTCCATTTTAGTTCCTCCAGTCATTATTCATTATATCATGTATACTTTAAGATGTGAACTGATGAAAGAAATTTTCGTTCGTTTATGATAAAATATTTTTTATTCCTTATTTGGTATTAGAAAATTATCCGTTGCTTTGACTTTAACCGAATGAAAAGATATTACTAGATTTAATAATATCAAACAAATTAATGCTAGAGGTGGTTTAAATCCAACGATGATTCAATCGGGAAAAAGTATTCATTATCATGGTCCTATTTCTAAAAAAGGAAATCGGTATGATAGAAAAATCCTATTCAGTTGTAATCGAAGCATCATTACTTTCTCCGCAACACATGATAAAGAAAATCCAATGTATATTTATGATCAAAAGAAAAAACAGAAAGATAAACATTTCTACGCTTGTTTCACTATCTGTTCTACTAAACTAATTTTAACTTTTTATAAAATATAGATTTCAGATACCGTTATCCCCTATTTCATCAGAATCATTATTACATAATGATCTTGCTGTTCGTCCGTTAAATATATTTTTCATTATTACTTTTATTCATGTACCACACTTACTTACAACTTGACATTATATTCAACTTCGTCGCTACTTGCGACAAAGTTGAATGATTTTTTGTTTTTTTCATAAACTGTCTTTAGGAGGGAATCTATGAAAAAAATAGTACTATTTTTAGGCCTTTTGCTTCCTTGGTTTTTCTGTAGTTTACTGGTTCAGGATGCTTCTTTTTATCAAGCAATTGATTTGCCTTCTTTTGCTCCAAAGCCAATTGTTTTTGGAATTGTTTGGCCTATTTTATATTTGTTTATCGCTATTAGTAGTTATCATATTATCAAAGAATATGGAATTAAAAATAATAAAGAATATATTCATATTTTGTTCATCAATTACATTTTGAATCAACTATTTCCTGTTCTCTTTTTTGTTTTTCATTCTTTGTTTTTTAGCTTTGTTAATACTGTTGCTTTATTTATTAGTACTTTATTTCTGTATTATGAAAGTAAAAGTATGGATAAAAAAAGTGCTTATTTGTTACTCCCTTATTTATTTTGGAATTTATTCGCACTTATTTTGAGTCTCACTATCTATTTTATCAATCTTTAATCTGTTCTAATATATTTTTAAAACTTTGAGGCATGTCACATTCAAATTTCATATATTGTTTGGTTCTAGGATGAATAAATCCTAGTTCTTTGGCATGTAAGCATTGTCCAGTGTGATCAATTAATTTTCGTTTTCCATAAACAGGATCATTAAGTATTGGATGACCAATATAATTCATATGAACACGAATTTGGTGAGTTCTTCCTGTTTCTAGTTGTAATTCAATTAGTGTAAAAGCTTGGAAACGTTCTAATACTTTAAAATGTGTGATGGCTTTTTTACCACTCCCCATCACTGCCATTTTTTTTCGATCATTTAGATCTCTTCCGATTGGGGCGTCTATGGTCCCTGTATCATGGTTGATCACTCCATGTACAATAGCAATATATTTTCTGTGGGTTTTCTTTTCTTCTAATTGTTGGGCTAAAAATTCATGAGCTTTATTATTTTTGGCGACCATTAGTAAACCTGTGGTGTCTGCATCAATACGATGCACAATGCCTGGTCTAAATTCTCCGTTGATATTGCTTAAATTTTGGGAATGGTATAAAAGAGCGTTTACAAGTGTTCCATGTGTGTTTCCGACAGCAGGATGAACAACCATTCCATTTGGTTTATTTACAACAATCACGTCTTCATCTTCATAAATGATATCTAATGGGATATTTTCTGGAATCGCTGTCATTGTTTCTTCTTTCAATTCTCCTACTTCGATTTGATCTTTTGACTTTACAGAAGTACTGCTTTTTACTGGTTTTCCATTTAATAATATTTGTTTTTCTGTAATCATTTTTTGAATTTTACTTCTACTAATATCTAATGTCTCCATTAGGTATTGATCAATTCGTTTCTGTGCTTTTTCTACTTCTATTTTCATTCTGTTCTCCTTTCATCATAAAGTCAGATATTTTCTTATTGAACTTTGTAATACACTTTCAAAGATTCCTAGATTCATTTGATCTACTTCTCTAATTTCTATTATCAGAATCTTTCCACACTTGTATAATTACGATAAACATTCCAATCACAATACAAATGTCTGCAAAATTAAATACAGGAAAATGATATCCAATAATAGTGAAGTCTAGAAAGTCTACAACATATCCTCTCAAAATCCGATCCCATAAATTCCCAAATATTCCGCCAAATAGTAATCCATAACTTATGAAATCAAAATGATTTATTTTTTTATTTTTGATGAAGAAATAATAAATCAATATTACTGATAATATTGAAATTAAGATTAAAAATATTTGTCTTCCTGCAAATAAACTCCAAGCAGCGCCTTCATTTCTAACATGTGTGAGTGCGAAGAAAGATGGAATTACTGTTTTTGTTTGGTTGAGATTGAGTAATTGTTCTAAAATACATTTTGATATTTGATCGAGTAATAGACAAAGTGTTGATATCAGTACAATTTTTTTCATATCAGGTCCCCTTTCGTTTCTATTATATCAAAGCAAAGGAAAAAAGACTAGCTCTCGTCTTTGCATTTTCCGTCTACATAATTTGTGATTTCTATTTTTTCAGAGTCTTGTTGTTTGGTTGCGCAAAAGTCTTTGTTATAAACTGCTCCATGTATGGTCCCTTCTTTGGTAATGGTTATAGAACCCCCTACTAGTTGTTCTTTCGTGATGTTTAATTCATCAGATGGAAATGTGTAAGTTTTTTCTACTGACTCTGGAAGAGAGTTTACATAATTCATTTCAATACTTTTTATGATTCCTTTGACAGAAATTTCAAAAGCAGTTTTTTTTGATGCACTGACAGGAGCTGTTGTAATGGTTTCATAGGGCCAATCATCAATTCCTCCAAAGTTATAAACGTGTTGATAGCCCATGTTCACTAAAATTTGAGAAGCTTGTTTGCTTCTGTTTCCACTTTTACAATAAACTAATATAATTTTTTCTTTGTTTGGCAGTTTTTTGTTTCCAATTTTAATTGATTCTAATGGAATGTTAATCGCACTTTTGATGTGTTCTTCTTCGTATTCTGTTTTGGTTCTAACATCAATGATAATAGCATCATTCATCATTTCTTTGGCTGTTTTAGGGTCAATATTATGAACTTCTGCTTTTTTCGTACAACCAATAATGCAAAGAAAAAAAACACCCAAATAAATGATTTTTTTCATGATTTTCCTCCTTTATATCGAAATAAAACAGATGGTCTATGTCCTTCTCCTGTTTTCATTTTTTTTGTTTTTTCTACTTTCCTTCCAATCATTCTTCGAAAGGCTGGATCTAGTAATTTTTTTCGAAGTAAGATTTCATAGACTTGTTGTAGTTCTCCTAAGGTAAAATATTCTGGCATCATATGGAAGACAATGTCTGTATAATTCACTTTGTTTTTGAGTCTTTCAATTCCTGTGATAATCACTTCAGCATGGTCAAATGCTAGAGCGTCATTTTTGGTAATTTGATACTGATAACGTTCTGTCGTTTTTGAAATCAATGTTTTTTTAACATTAAACGTAATCGTTTCTGTTCCATTGTCTAAGATAATTTTGGTCTCTGTCTCGTCTTCTATCATCGTTACATGAAACCAAGATGCTTTATCGGATATATGCTCTAATAATTTATTTTTATCCACTAATGCCATATAAGTGGTACTGATAATTCTCATTCTAGGATCTCGATCCACACTTCCAAATGTATAGAGTTGCTCCATATAGATATTATGTAGATTGGTTTCACTTGCAAGAATTCGGATGGCTGCTTCATCGATACTTTCCTTCATTTCAACAAATCCACCTGGCAAACACCATTTGTCTTTGAATGGATAGCCATTTCGTTTTACTAGTAAAATACTAAAATATTTTTCATTTAATTTACGGTAGTTTTCTTTGATTCCATCAGATACACTAAATAGTAAAATGTCTGCAGTTAATGATAGTTTTTCATATTGACTTGAATCATAATTTTTTAAAAATTCTTCTTCATTTTGATATTCTTCTTTCAAGTTTTTCACCTCTTTTCGATTATAACATGGAAGTTAAAAAAGAGCAATTACAATATTTGCTCTAAAATTTCTAGGGTTTTTTCAATGATAAAATTTTTGTTTTCTATTCTTGATTTTTTGTTTACTTGTATGGTTTCTTTGTGAAAAATATTCTGTTTTTTATCATATATAGCAAGATAGACAATATCATCTTGTGGGGTTTCATCCTGTGGATCACTACAGTTTAGTTTTCCAGTAATGCCAACTCCATAGTCTGAGTAGGAAAATGCGGAAATGGCTTTCGCCATGGCGCAAGCTGTTTCTATACTGTAAACAGTATATTGATCGATTGTTTCTTTTGGAACTCCCATTTTGATTTTGAATTCATTAGAATATGTAACTGCACTAAATTTTAGAATTTGACTTGCTCCTTCTATGTTGGTAATGATATTGGCAAGACCTCCACCTGTACAAGATTCCATTGTGGCAATTTGTTTCTGTTTCTTTTTTAATATGTTTACAACTTGGTTTGCTTTTTCTATCATTCTTTCACCTCTTTTTTATTTTATCATATTTTTTGAGGTGATTCTATTCATATAGTTTATGTGTTTGAATATATTTTAATACTTCTGGATGAAGTTCTAATAATACGTTTTGATTTTTCTGTTTTAACCATTCACGAATTCGGGTAGATGACAATGTATTTTCATTCATTTGAGCGAACATAATATGATCCATGTACTTCTTCATCGCTTCTTGTAGTCTCTCTTTTTGATTGCCTCTATCAATCACTAAAAAATAATAATGTTTTAATAAATATTGATGGTTTTTCCAACTCAGAATAGATTCTAAATTATCAGCTCCTAAAATGAAGTAAAGTTGATCTTTTTTGTATTTTTTTTGGAAATATTTCATCGTCTGATATGTGTATGTAAGTTTATTTTTCATTTCATAATTTGATACTTCATAGTTTTTGTTTTTATTTGTAATGATTTTTAGCATTTGATATCGATCGCTACTATCAATGAGATCTTTTTTTTGATATTGGTTTCCTGTTGGGACAAATATGATTTTGTCTAACAGGCCTTTTTCTGTTAATTCTTGTGCAATATTTTCGTGCATTTTATGTGGGGGATTGAAGCTTCCACCAAAGATTCCGATTTTCATGTTCTCACCTACTTTAAAAATTTTTCATGAATAATTGTTGCGAATGGAGCGTTATGGAATCGGATTTGTTTTATTTTTTTACTTCCTACTTTGGTTTGAATTCGTTTCATGTTTTTCAATATTTTATTTTCTCCATCTATTGTTATTAATAAGTCTGGTTTTTCTACTGATTCTAATTTGATTGAAATATATTCTGGTATGATAATGGAGTTTCGCAAGCTATGATAACGACTACTTGTTATTGGAGCAATTGGGGTTAATTGAAGTGTGTGGAGTTTGAAGTAAACTATACTGCCTCCAAATGATAAGTTGTAGGCTGTGGAGCCAATGGAAGTAGAAATCAAAATTCCATCTCCTTTGAATCGTTCTAATAATTCGTTTTCAATTTGAATGTCTAGTGTGGTCGCATTTTGTTCTAAGTCTCTCACAACAATTTCATTGAATGCTTCTAAATGTAAAATTTCATCTTTACATTCTACCACTGTTTCTAGGACACCAATTTCACTTATTTGGTAGTTTCCGTTTTTTAAAAATTTTACAAATTCTTCTAATTCATTTGGAAGAACTTCGGGCAAGAAGCCAAGTGTTCCTGTATGAATTCCAACATAGTTGATATTGGGATTAAAATTGGTTTCTCTTATCATTCTAAGAAAAGCACCATCTCCGCCAATTGAGATTGCAACTTCATATTCTGTTTCATCTACTTTTAAATGATGTTTGTTTAATATTTTTGTTAATTTACTGGCTGTTGCTTTTGAAGGTTCGTTCTCGTTTACAAATAATTTTACGTTCATTTTGTTCTCCAATAAGTAGGAATTACAAATTTATGTGTACTATTGTTATGTAGTTTTTCAATGATTTTTTTGTCTTTTTCTTCTACTTTATCTGGATCTTCTATATAATTCGCAATGGCTTTATATGTGACTCCTAGTTTGTCTTCATCGGTTTGGTTTGATAGTCCATCATTTGGGGCTTTGTATAAAACAGTTTTCGGAACGTTTAATTCTTCTCCTAATTGAATTACTTCTTCTACTGTTAAATCCGCGATTGGTGCGATGTCATGAACATTGTCTCCTCCTTTGGTAAAATAACCAACATATCGTTCACATTTATTGCTCGTTCCTGCAACTAGATAAGTTTTGTTTTGTATTTTTGAAAATAAGGCTGCGAAATAATATAGTGTGGACATTCTAAGACGTGGTTTTAAATTGATATCACTTTCTTTTGTTTCTTCTGTAAAGTTCCCAATATTCTGTAATTCTTTTTTAAATGTATCATAGATGCTTGTTAAGTCAAAATTATAAAGTGGGAAGCCATAGTAATCACTCACAAGTTTGGCGTCATTTTTGTCAGTTTCGATTGAATGGCATGGAAGTGTGATCCCAATTACATTTTCACTTCCTAACGCTTCTACAAATAGTCCAGCAACTACTCCACTATCTTTTCCTCCACTGATTCCTATTATAACTCCATCTACATTATTTTTTTGATAATAGTTTTTGATAAATGTGATGATTTTTTGTTTTTCTTCTTTTGCATTAAAATTCATATGGTTCTCTCCTTTTCGATAAATATTGTTTTGCTTTTTCTAGTACGAATTGAGCCTGTAAGTCTTCTATATATCCAAGTCTTATTAGTTCTAAGGCCTCGTCATAGTCGCATTCTAGAAATCTTACAGCTTCTGTTGGATCTAGGGATTGTTCTTTCAGTCGTTCTGCTTCTAATCCTAAGTAAGCATAGTTATATGCTTTACTAATTCCTGGATCTTGATAATATTTGGCAAGTAGGTGGTATTTCGTACATACATATCCTGTTTCTTCTTCTAGTTCTCTGATGGCTGCATCTAATGGTTTTTCGTTGTTTTCTATATATCCAGCTGGTAATCCTACTGCGACTGTTTTTTTAGGGCCAATTCTTGGTTCTATTACGAATAATATTTTTTTGTTTTTTGTAACAGGTAAGACAATGGATGCGCTTCCATCTTGATTTTGTTTTTTTAATTGTTCTCGGATTATCGTTTTTCCGTTGTTTAGGTAATATAGGGTTGATTCTACGGTTAAGAATTTCGGATCTGTTTGTAAGGTTTCTGTTTTGATTGTTTTTAGTTCTTCAATATAACGTTTTAATTTTTTTCGTGTTTCTGATTTGAGCATAAGCCACCTAATTTCTTTTGATATCCTATTTCAGTTGTACTTTCAATTAATTCTTTTTTCAGTTTTAAAAGTTCTTCTGTTAAGTCTACATAGTATTTGTGTGGTTTTTCGAGTCGTGTTACTTCATCATATAAAGTATCCATTTGTTGTGTGCAGTAGTCTCTTCTTTCTTCTAGTGATGGTTCTTCATAAACGAGGGTTCCATTTTTAAAGATTGGGACTTGTAGTTCTCTTACTTCATAGTCTTTAATTTCTTTTTTCTTCCATTCTTCGTTTGGATCAATCAAGGTAAATGCTTCTGTTGGTATGAATTCATCTTTGAGTGCGACAACATCTCCTAATGCATATCCTGTTCGTTTATCATAAAATCGGTATACTTTTTTATAGCTTGGGTTGATGGTTTTTATTTTGTCACTACTTACTTTTATTTTAGGGATGATTTCTCCTTGTTTTTCTAGGGCAACTAGTTTATAAACTCCTCCTAGACGGTCTAGTGGGGCTGCAATGTTATCTCCTACTCCATAAGAATCTACTTGTACTCCTTGTGCATTTAAGTCTCGAATGGTTTCTGCTGTTAGTCCATTTGATAAGCAAATGGTGGTATTTTTATATCCAGCTTCGTCTAACATGATTCTTGCTTGTTTTGATAGATACGCTAAATCTCCACTATCAATTCTGATTCCTTTGAATGGTATATTGTTTGGGGTAAGATATTCTTGTGCTACTCGAATGGCATTTGGAATTCCAGTTTTTAAAGTGTCATAGGTATCTACTAGAAATATGGTGTTTTCTGGGTTATGTTTGGCATAGGTTAAAAAGGCTTCATATTCATTATCAAATGCGGTAATCCAAGAGTGCGCCATTGTTCCTAATGTTGGAACACCATAATATTTTCCAGTTGCTTCATTAGAAGTTCCTACACATCCTGCTAAATAAGCGTTTTTTCCTGCATCTATGGCTGCCATAGTATGAGATCTTCTGCTTCCAAATTCCATGACTGGTTTTTTCGCCTCCATTACGATTCGTTTGGCTGCGGTTGCTACTAAGGCAGCACTATTAAAGTGGCTTAATATCATAGTTTCTAAAATTTGTGATTCAATTACGTTGGCTTTTATGGTAATGACTGGTTCATTTGGGAAAATTGGGGTTCCATCTGGTATTGCGTAAATGTCTCCTTGAAATTTAAAGTTTTTTAAATATTCTAAAAAGGCTTCTGAATAGGTTCCTTGCTGTCTGAAATATTCTAAGTCACTTTCTTCAAAGTGTAATTCTTTTATGGCTTTTATGATTTGATCTAATCCTGCCATAATGGTGTATCCATTTTTGAACGGATTTTTCCGAAAAAATACATCAAAGTATGCGATTTCATTTTGTTTTCCTGCTTCAAAGTATCCATTCGCCATTGTAAATTCGTAACGATCTGTTGACATAATTTGGTTCATTTTCATTCCTTCTTTCTGTTTGATATTTTCTATAAGATTGATTCTAGCTTGTTTTAGTTTTTGAAATCCTATATCGTTCATTGTTTTCCTATCATGATTTGGTCCATCAAATGTTTCTACTAAATTCATTGGTACTGTAATCGGTGTGTTTATTTGATTTGTTTTGTGAAAGTGCGCTAGAGAGGTGGCAAAATCTGTAATACATATATCTGTGCAGCATCCTACTACTATAATTTCTCTATATTTGTTTTGATTTGTTTCATAAAATGTTTTAAATTGTTCTGTTTCAAATCCATTGGTTGTGTTTTTGGGAATATCGATCATTTTATTGGCAAATGGTTTTAATTCTGGTACGAGTTCGCTTTCTTCTGTTCCCTCTAAGCAATGAATTGGAAATGTTTCAAATTCTTTGTCTGCTAGGGTATGACAATCTCTAAAAGAAACGATATCATCTCCGCTTTCTAAAGCTTCTTCTATTAAGCTTTTGATTCCTTTTGCGATATGGTTGATATATGGATCATGTAAGTTTCCTTGGTTTATAAATCCATTTACCATATCTACTACTACAATTAATCTTTTTTTCATCTTATCTCTTCCTAACTATTTGTTAATAACATTTTTTAAATTTAATTGGTAGATTTTAGCTACCGTTTTTTGTTCTTCTTTTTGTCCTATTCTAAAGTAACTGGTGGTTTCTAAACAAGTTCCATAGAATCCGTTTTCATCTTTTTCTTGATAATAGTTTGCGGATTCTAATGTGTCTACTATATATGCTTCTGTTTGGGTGTCCTTCTCAATTACTTCGATTGGGTTTTTTGGAAATTTGTATTGTTTTCCTATTGTTGGTGGAGGTTCTATTGTGTGACAAGGGATTTGCTCTAATAACTCCCAATGTGAAAGGGTTAATTGTCCTTGTTTTTCTTCCATTCTTCCTTTGTATTTTTTGACTGTATAGGGTTCTATGAAATAGAAAATCCCATAATCTGTTCTTTCTTGTTTATCAAAGTAAAGTTGTAATGATTCTAACTTTTTAAATCTCCATTTTTCATTTTGTAACATTATGATCACCTCTTTTTAACTTTTTGTTAATATGTATTTGCTTTAAAATAAACAGATTGGCCGTTCTGTTATTAACATTATATGAAAAAGTTTTTGATCTGTCAATCACTTTTTAACATTTTTTTAATAAGAAAAAGAAATTTGTTTAAAAATAAGGGGTTAAGAGATTAAAAAAATTTATCTTTTTAGGTGTCTGATCAGACTTGCTATCATCCTTTGATTCGAAAAAAAACTCTAAGAAATTCTTAAAGTTTTCATTTTGAGCTTTATTGTTGATCATTTTCAGTAATCTATGGTTTTGCTTATTCCATCATATTTATCAGGTTTGTGCAAGAAACTTGCAATCACAAAAAGAATGTGCTATTATGTATGTAGATGAAGGAAACTTCATATTATCAAAAAAGAGATACACATGACTTTCGGCTGTTAAGTGTTATCTCTATTGATCTGGATTACACCATAACTGATAGTGAGTTAGGTGTTTTTTATTGTTTGTTGTCTAAAAGTTTTGTCATTGCCACTATAATTAGTAATGTTATTATTAGATATTCCATTGGAACACCTTTCTTTATCTTCATACATATGAATACCTCCTTGATATTATACAAAACGCTCATTGATACATTATCTTGGAGGTAACACTTAACAATCATGTGTACCAGTATCATTATATAATAAAAATATCTACTTTACAAGAGAATACACTAAAGTAGATAAAAATATTTTCGTGAGAATATGTTAGGTATTCTCTCTATAAAAAATATTTGGTATTTGAAGTTTTTTAATCTATTTATTTGTTTCATTATAATAATGAAATTCTGATAATTCTTTGCTCACTTCTTCTAAATCGAAAGCTTCATCATATTCATTTAAACATTCTTCGATTGCAAAAATTAAAGAAGACAAATTAGAATAATTTTGATAATGAATTCGATATCGATTTAATACTTCAATTTGAGAATCTTTTAACGTAAGTCCATTATCCCTTTTCATATAAAAGTCATGATCAATATGTAGTTCATTTACCAAATCATCTATATTGACTTCATATCCATTAATTTTCATTTGGGTCTCCTTTTAAAAGGTCCAATTGATCTAATAATTGTTTGGAAACAGCTTCACTTGGTGGTAACGTTTGCTCTGCTTCATTAAAAACTGTTAATTTTGTTAATATGAAAGGAATCTCTAATTGAGTTTGATTTTTCAAAAACAGTCTCACTGTGGTTCTACTATAATTTAAAATTCCTACTTCTTTGGCAACTTTATTTTCTAACGCTTTTTGATTTACACCAGTTGTCCACATTTGATCTTTGGTCGCTTTTTCTTCCATAATTAATTCATAATGACTCAGATCTCCTTTTTGATACATCACCATTTTATTTAATCCAGAACAAATTAGAAAACAATCTTGTTTTTCACTAATAATAATACCAATTCCAGATGAAGTTTGATAACAATACGCATTTAAAAATGGGAATTGCATTAATATTTTATGTTCTTCTAAAAATTGTTTTTTCTTATTTTCATAAATTGTGTGGTCACGAAAGTAAGAAATCATCGTTAATACATTATGTTCGGGTCCACTATTTGTAAAATAGTAATTATCCATATAGAATTCTGTTTGAAACATTCCCTGATTCATAATTTCCATTTTTTGAATTTCTGACATATGGATTATGGTATATTCGGTTTTATGAATAAAATATAATTTTTCGTTTGTAGAAAGCATCAAGATAAATGGAATCCCATTATCGGTTCCAAAAACACTAATGAGCGGGAATTCAAATGGTTCCATTAGTAAGCAAAGCTGTTTGTTTTCTTCTACTGCTTGATTTTCTTTGTTTAATTTTTTATATTTGAATCGTTCATAATAATTGAATGATTTGATGATTGGACTATAAGAAGTAAATGTGTAAGGAACTGTCATTTCTTGGCAATAATTTCTAATAAAACGATATGTTTTTGATTTTTCATTGCCAGAAAAGTGGTATTCATTGAAATCAAAGTTTAAACCAAATGTAGAAGAACTTGTAATTTTAAATGTATGAATTAGGTCTCTATTCAGTACTAAATAATGTTCTTTATGGATGATTAAGATACGGTCCCGGTTGGTCCAAACCATTAAATATAGTTTTTTCATGTTGACGGTGATTGCATCTAATATGGTTTCCCCTTCTGTTAACAATGAAGATAATCTAATATTTGCTTCTATCATTTTTTCTTTTAAGTGAAAAGAGTTTAAAAAGTCTTTTTCTAATGTTCCTACAGGAGTCGTAAAAATGGTAAAACCAGGTGGCGCTGTATAATGGGACGGGTCATCAATTCCTTTCATTTTGTCTAATGTTTTATCTTTAGTATTGATGATTTTTTCTTTGATATTACTTTTTTCTAAGTAGTCTCCTGCTTGTTTTATTACACTTCCAAACATATTTTTTAATGACATATTGTATCCTCCATTTTTAAATTTTCTTTCATTAAAGATTCAACTTCATAATACAGTTTTTGGTTTGCTTCTTTTACATCATTTACTTTAAACGGTTTTCCATAGCGAATCACTAAGTTTTTGCTTCTAAATTTATAGTCACCTGTGATTCCAAATGGGACAATATAAGCATCTGTTTTTTTCGCCATGCTCACGGCTCCAAATTTAAAAGGCAGTAAAAATTCTTTTGTTTTGTTCCTAGTTCCTTCTGGAAATAGTCCTATCGCTCCTCCATCTTTTAATACAGAAAGTGCGAAAGAAGTGGCTTGATCATCTTTTTTACTACGATCAACGGAAATACAGCCTGTGCCTTTAAAAAACCAAGCTACTTTTTTATTGTCAAAATATTCTTTTTTGGCCATGTAATGGATTCCTCTTTTGGTGGCGATGATGGTTAGACATTGGTCATATAGATGTTTATGATTTCCAACAATTAAAATTGGACCTGTTTTTGGTATATTATGTGCATCTATAATCTTTGGATGATAGTACCATTTGAAAATAGGACTTAAAATTAGTTTTCCAATTTTGTATAATAAGGGCACTTTTTTATTCATCATCATCCACTCCAATATCACTTTGTAGTTTTTGAAAATCTACTTTTCCAAGTTTTGTTCTTGGCAATTTTTTACGATAAACAAATTCAGATGGAACCATGTATTTTGCTAGATTTTTTTTACAGTAATCTTTGATTTCTGATTTGATGAAGAATCCATGAAATCCTTCTTTTAAAACGATAAAGGCCTTTGGAACTTCTTGTTTATAAGGATGTGGTATTCCTACTACTGTACATTGTAATACTGCTGGATGAGATTCGATGATTTCTTCGATATGAGATGGATATACATTATATCCACTTGATATAATCATTCTTTTTTGTCTGCCTTTATAAAAGATAAATCCGTCTTCATCCATATATCCTAAATCTCCTGTGTGTAGCCATACATGTCCGTCTTTGTGTACCTGAAACGCTTCGTTTGTTTCATTTTCGTTATTTAGGTATCCCATCATCATTGCTTTGGTATGAACAACAATCTCTCCAATTTCATTTGGTTTCATCGTTTCTCTTGTGGAAGGATCGATAATTTTAATATGATTTCCTGCTAATGGAATTCCTACAGAACCACTTTTGTTGATGTTGTCAGCAGCGAGACAAACAGCTGCAAGTCCTTCAGATAGCCCATATCCTTGCGTAATTTTCGCACTAGAGTGATGTTTTTTTAAATATTCGTTAATTTTATTTTCTAAGTTGCTATTTAAGATATCTCCTCCACTGACTACATATTTTAAAAATGATAAATCTAATTTTTTTTCATTATGGCATTCTGTTAATGCTTCAAATAAGGTAGGTACGCCTAGCACACAAGTCGGTTTTGTTTTTTTAAATAGTGTATCAAATTTTTTAGAGTCAAATTGTGGAACTAAAATACTATAGCAACCGAGTGCTAGAGGGGTGTGCATCAGTACACTCAGTCCGAATCCATGAAAGTTTGGCATTATGGCGAGACAACAATCACCAGGTTTTAATCGTTTTAATGTAATTTGTTCTTGTTTGGCTGCTAAAATAAAGGAGCGGTTTTGAATGACAACATTTTTGGGGGTTCCACTGGTTCCTCCACTATGAATAATCACAGCTGGTGTGTCTTTTCCAAATTTTGGTACTGTAAGTTCTGGAAATTTTTTTGCGTTTTTTACAAACTTATTCCAACTGATAAATTGTTCTTGTTTTGGGTATTTTTCGTATTTTCTCTTTTTTGTTAAGTTGTATCCAATTTTCATAATGAAATTCATAGAATCAGCTGCGGAAACGAAAATGACTTGTTTTATTTTTGTGTCATATATATTATTTTTGATTTTATGATAAAACATGTCAATCATCACTAGATATTCACTATTGGTAGAGTTTAGGTTTTCTTTGATTTCTTCTTCTGCTGATAGAGGATGTAACATATTTGCAATAGCTCCTAATTTGTTTAAAGCATATAAAGCGATTAAAACTTCTGGAACATTTGGCATACATAATGTTACAATATCTCCTTTTTCGATTCCCATATGTCCAAATGCGATCGCAGCTTGATCGATTTGTTTTAAAAATTTTTCATAAGTTACTTTTTTGTTGAAGTATTGATAAGCTATGTAGTTTGGATATTTGGCTTTGCTTCTTTTTACTTGTTCATACATGCTAATATTCGGAATTTTGATATTTAATTCTTCTTCTATATAGTATTTGCTCCATGGTGCTGGAATTTCTTTTTTCCTTCTAAAAATGTCAAATATGGACATTATAAATCACCTCTCATTAAACAATCAATTTGATTTTTTAATCTTTCTTTTTCTTTTTCTAAATCTTCAGTAATGGATATTGGTGATGCAAATTGAATCTGTAAATTCTTGGAAAACAGGCGGTAATTCCCAGTGATTGCAAAAGGAACGATTTTGCTATTTGTTTCCTTTGCCATTTTCAGTGCTCCTATTTTGAAGGGTAACAGTACTCCTTTTTGCTTTTCTGTGGTTCCTTCTGGAAAAATACCAATTAATTTTTCATCGTTCAAATATTGATAAGCAAGTTGTAATGATTGGTGATTTTTTTCTTTGCGATCAATTGGAATCAATCCCATATTTCCAAATATAATTTTTTTAGGTCCTTTCCATAATTCACTTTTGGCTAAAAAATGTATGGGACGTTTGGTGGAACTCATCAATAAAAAGCAATCAAAATTACTTGTATGGTTTCCTGCTAATATGATTCTTCCTGATTTTGGAATGTTTTCTTTTCCGATTATTTTTGGTGTAAATAGGCTTTTAAATAGCACTTTGATTATTGGTCTTACCATTCTATATAATATAGCTTCTTTTTTCATATCATTACCTCTATACTATTATATCAAAACAAAGGGAAAAATAAAACAATTGTTTTTTAAAAAGAAAAAAGGTATTATGTTACCTTTTGATATATTCTTTTGGACGATTTGATCTATTATTTTCATGTTGTTTTAGGTGGGATTTTCTATCTCTAAAATCTAGAATGTTTTCTCTTGCTTGTTCTGGATTATCCATATATTCTGCCATTCCAAGAATTTGTTTTGTACATCTCAATTTTTCTAAGGCTCTAGCTTCTATTTGATATACTCTTTGGCTTTTCACTCCAAGTTGTTGGGCAATTTTAGGTGCAGATAGTCTTTCCACTCCATATAATCCATAAAGCATTGTCAATATTTGTTGCTCTTTATCATTTAAATATTCTAATAAGCTATAGACTTCGGCTTTCATTGAATCCTCAAAAACTTGAGTTTCTACTGATTCAGGAGATGAAACAAAGGATCCAAATTCGGTATCTTGGTCTTCTGCAATCATTGCATTTAAGCTGATGGAATCGCTTTGATGAATTGCCAATAATCTAGCACTTTCTTTACTAACTTTCAATTCCTTTTCGATTTCTTCTAGTGTTAAAAGGCGTCCACGTTCTTCTTCTAATTTTTTTAGCATTGTTAGTTTAGAAGATAATTGAATAGAAAGTTTCACATTTCTTTTTTGTTTGTAGGTAAGGCGTTTCATTTCTCCATCAATATAGGATACGGCATAAGTTGAAAGTCGAACGCAGCAGGATACATCAAAATTTTCAATTGCTCTCATTAATCCAATCGTTCCTTCTTGGATTAGATCGGATAGTGGAAATCCTATTCCCATTAATTTTAATGCTCTATTTTTCACTAATCCCATATTGCGTTCTACTAGTATATTTCTAGCTTCAATATTGCCCATTGCTGCTTCAAGCAGAAGTTCTTTTTCTTCTTCTCTAGTCAATAAAGTTTTTTGACTTGCTAATAATTTTTCCATCACACGTGTGATAAAAACGGCCTGTCCTTGTTCATTGCTGATCGAATACATAATATCATATTGTTCAGATTCTCTTTTTACTATTTTCCAAAATTCTTGTTGTGATACTTTTAGACCACTTTCTTGATATAAATGTTCTAATTTTTCTAATAATTGTTGGGATAACATATTAATCCTCCCCTTTTGGTAATTTTAGTACGAATTCTTTTGGTTTTTCAAAATTCTTTTTGTTTTTATTTTTTTTATCTTTATATTGTTCCCGATAAAAGAAAATATTTTCTCTTACATTTTCTGGGTCATCCATATAATCTACCATATCTAGAATTTGTTGTGAAGAACGAATTTTCTTCAATGCGCGGGCCTCTATACCATTAATGTATTGAGAAGACACATTCATCTTTCGAGCGATTTCTGTTGCAGTACGTATACCTTGTCCATCTAGTCCATAAAGCTGAATCAATACTTGTTCTTCTTTCTCTGATAGCAGTGTTAATAGTTTTTTGGTTTCTTCTTGCATCTCATGGATCATAAATTGGTCTTCTACTGATTCGACTGTTGCTATTTGATCTCCCAATTCGACTGTGTTGTCTTCGTTTGAAGGACTCCTTAAAGTCGAATTTAAACTGGCAATACCCCCACTCCAAACAACTACTCGTTGGGCCATTTTTTTTGTCACGTTTAATTCTCGTACAATATCATCTACTGATAAACTTCTTTTCAATTTTGTTTCTAAATCTCTTACTTTTTTCATATATCCAAACACGTTTTTTTGAATTACAACAGTTTTGCTTCCTCTTGCCAAATAGTTTAGTAGGTATCCATCAATCCAACTGGTTGCATAAGTAGTAAGTCTAGTTTCTTTTGTCATATCAAATTGATCGATTGCAGTCATTAATGCAATGATACCTTCTTGTATCAAGTCATCTAAGGATAACCCCATTCCCATATATTTTAATGCTCTACTTTTCACCAATCCAATATTTCTTTCAATTAAAATTTCTCTTGCTTTTAAATCTCCATTCGCTGTTCTTTCTAGTAAAGATTTTTCTTCTTCTTTACTAAGAAATCTGGAATTGGTTCGACTCGTTTTTGACATTATATATTGTATAAATTTGTTTTGTCCTTCTTCGTTTTCTATAGAATGTAATTGTGTATATTGCTGAAGTTCTTGTTTCACATATTTTAAAAACGTATCTTTACTCATATCTAAAAAACCATAGTTTTCATATATTTGTTCTAATTGTTCTAATAAATCTTTTTTCTTTGTATCCATATTTCATCTACCTCCTACTTTTTACATATTTATTTTGTATATTACTTAAAGTTTCAGGATGTCCTATATATGCATCCCAATCTTTTATATATTTTGGATTTCTAAGAAGAGTTAGGGCTCGATCTAGTCTGTATTGTGCTGTTCTTGGTGGTTTCAAGCCGAGAATTCTTCCTATTTCAGTCAATGAGTTGATTGCTACTCCTGTTACAAGCCCATATTTCATTTCTATCATTTTTATTTGTTCACTTGTTAACTGGCACTGTCTAAATAGTTGGTATAAGCTTTCGTGTAAATCTATTTTTTTGATCCACTCTTCTATTGGTGTACTATATAGTTCTTCTTCCTCATCTAAATACACAATCTCATGTTCTATCAGCCAAAATTGTTGAACTTGCCTTATGGATAAATTCATCTGTTCCGCTATTTCTTCTAAGGAAATTGGTCTATTTTCTTTGGCTTCCCATAGTTGTTTTATTTTTTTATATTTTTTTAATGCAAGGTATTGATTCTCTGGCATTCGGATCAATCGTTCTGTTTCTGCTAAGGATCTAATGATGTATCTTCTTATACAAAGACTTGCATAATAGGCAAATCGGCTTTGAATTCTAAAATCATATTTTTCGGTTGCTGTAATCAATCCTTCATTTCCAGCTTGAATCAAGTCTTCTATTTCCCTTTCTGAAGTATGGTAATTTCTTGCAACCCATATTACTAAATTGAGATTTCGCTCTAGAAATGCCTTTTTGGCCTCGGCCTCTCCTTTTTGTGCTTTCTTTAAAAGAGTATTATCATCTTCTGATGGCGGTTCTAGATGATTCATATCATTCAAATACATTTCAAAACTTGTCATATCTTGAGCTTCAAAATGTGATTGTTCTGGATATTCTATTTCATATATATTACAATAAGCAATCAAAAAGCAAATGTATCCTTCAGAAAAGCTAATCGATTCAAAATCGCCACGTTCTACTTTTTCTATATTTTCCTCTATAATGGTTTCTAAAATTGTATTTAAAATTTCACTTGATTGAATCAGTTCTTCACAAATTTCAACGTTTATTGGAAATCGGTTTTGGTAAAAAAGCTGAATGAGTTGATTCATAGCTGTTGTAGGATCTGAAACCTCTAAAGAGGTCGCAATATACATTTGCACTGCTTTTATAATTTTTTCTTTTGTCTTTTGCCGTTCTCTTATCATAAGAGTGATCGCTTTACAAAGTCGGTTTTGAAATTTTGATCCACTATTTACATATAGTTGTTTGTTTCTCTTAATCTCTGATTCTACGATTTCATAGAATGTTTCTTTTTTAATCGTTAAGAAAAAGTATTTTTCATATAATTGTTCTATTGTGGACATTATTTCATTATTTGTGAATTCTACTTTCTCCATTTTAATTCTTCCCTTTTTTTACATATTCTTTTGGACGTTCCATCGGCATAAGGTATTTTTTAGAAGAATTTTTATACTCTTCTTTAAAGAATTCTAGATTTTCTAAAGATTCGCTTGGATTGTCCATATAAATTGCTAAATTTTCTGTTTGCTTTGCTTTTCTGAGTTTCTTTAATACTGTAGCCTCTATTTGTGATATTCTTTTTCTAGAAATTCCATATATTGCTGCGATTTCTGTGTCACTCATTGGCTTGGTTTCTCTGAGGCCAAAAATCATAGAAATAATCTCTTGTTCTCTCTCGCTTAAGATAGAAAGTAAACCTAATACATCTTCTTTCAGCCACTGTGACCTCATGGTATCTTCTAAGTATTCTCCACCTGGATCAATAATATATTCTCTTTCTTCTTTTGAATTTACAGCCTGTAAACTTATGACATCTTTTTCCCATTCCATCAACAATTCACATTCTTCTTCTGAAATTTCTAAAGCCTCTGCCAGTTCTCTTATTGTTGGATCATGATACAACTTTTCTGATAGTAGAGTCTGCATTTTCCTCAGTTTTTGAATCATTTCATATTTTATGACTGGAACTTTAATGATTCTTGAAGTACTAATATATGCATATTCCATTTCCCGATCTATTTTAGGGACTGCATATGTAGAAAAGCGATTTTCTCTTGTCACATCAAATCCTTCTACTGCTTTTAGTAATCCAATATTACCTACTTGAATGAGATCTTCCAATGGCAAGCCATGATCTACATATTTTTTCGCTCTATTAATGACTAATCGTAGATTTCGCTCAAATAGAATTTGTTTGGCCTCACTATCTCCAGAGGCTATCCTAGTTGCAATTTCCATTTCTTGTTCTTTTGTTAGAATGGGCCCTAGACTAAAAACCTCATTCATATAAATAGATAGTACATTCATTTTATTTTCCCCTTTTTTTATATAATTTTTTGTACTAGTATAACAAATTTTTCAAATTTTGCAAGAAAAATCGTTCAATAAACATAAAAAAAGGCCAAAAAGTATTATTTTGGTCCTAATTTATATATTATTGCAATTTTATTAAAACAGGTTTTTATCGTTCTTTTTTTACAAATTGTGTGGGTTTTATTGTAGATTCTGTATCAGAAAGGCTTTGTATTTCTCGCATAATGCTTTTTAATAGCTGTATGTGATTTGAAGCGACTGCGACATGCGAAATTGCTCTTCTAATATTTTCTACTTGATTAAAGTTTATTTCTCTAAAAAAATGATGGTTTAGAAATTTTTTAACCACTGTATTTTGACAGGAATGATCAGTCTTTAAGTAAAGCGGAAGGCCTCCTAATAAAATTTTTTCAGAAAGCGCGATATCTTCTTTTTTATCGACTAACCAAGTAATTGGTTCTACTCTAATCCAATAAACTTCTCCTTTTTTAATAAATCTTCCATCTGACAAGCGTTTTCCTTCATTATTTTCATTTCCCATCATTCGAATACATTTCATTCCTTGATATTCATATTCTATGTGTTTTACTAGCTCCACTGGATCCCCACCAATAACACTAGCAGAATCAGAAGTATAAGCATTTCCTGTTGGCCTTAACATACGAATTTGATAGACTTGACTTATCTGTATTGCGTCCTTTTGTGGGATAATTGTTTGAGGATATTCTCCATACTCTATCTGAATTACTTCATATATATTCGTTATTTCTTTTGAAACAAATGGTTCTATCAAAGAATATGTAAGGGCTGGACGAACTCCATTCCATCGAGGATTAATATCGCTTTCGATGATTCCTCCATGACTTGCCATAAACTGCATTTGCCCATTTACTTCTGGATTTAACCACCAATTTCCAGTCAGGGTTTCTCCTTGTTTGGTTTTGAAATATTCACTCGCTACTGTTCCTAGCATAATTGCATAATCTGTTACAACACAATTAGAACCATATTTTTTCAATATTTCCATTTGATGATTCCCTGTTACTTGTTTTTTTGACAATAATGTTGCCATCCAATCACCACCCTATATTCAGGATATCATAAATTATTCGCTCATGCAAGATTTGATTTTGTAATTCTTTTGATTTCCGTGATTTCCCATTTGGTATTCTCCAATTAGGTTTTTTATTTGATTTCTAGTTGCTTCTCCTATATAATTGGATTCTAGTATTGCTTGATCTATAAATATAATTCCATTTAAACTAAAAAGGCATAACATTTGAATTAATGCTTCTTTTGAAATTGCTTCTTCTGTAAGTGGTTTGTTCATTTCTAAAATGGATTCTAATTCTATTTTGAATTGATATGAATCCGCTTTGATTTCTCTAAAGCAAATACTTCGTTCTTGAGGGGAGAGTGCTAAAAAATTGGCATAGTTTTCCCATTTTTTATCTCCTTGATAAAATGATAAAAGTGTATATATTTGTCTCATTGATATTTGTTTTTCTGTGGCATATTCTTCTAATGGTTTGTTTTTAGCGATGTGAATTAATAATGGAATCAGATGATTTAAAAGTGAATTTTCTGGATTTTCGTTTTGATATGCTAGACAGATTCGAAGAATTTCTATTGCATTTTTATAAAAATAGCACTGAAATATATTTCTTAGTTTTTGGTCATGCTCTAATATTTGTTCTGATTGTTTTTGATGATACAAGTAATATATTGAAATTGGACTGATATCTAATGTTCGTTCTTCCATATCTTTAAAGTATGTTTTTTCTCCCATTCGTTTTGGTCTACTTGTTCTATATCAAATGGAAGTTTCATTCTATGTTCGAAAGATAGAAATAATCTTGTACATCTAGTTAAATTTTCATTTTCTATTAGTTGAGATAGCATAATAATCATATGCATATCGTCATCACCATAATTAAAGTATTGTTCTAAGTCAATCATTGCTTGTTTTTCTTTCATTTCTTTTAGAAACGTTTGAAATGGGCTGATCGGTTTTAGTAATTGTTCAAAGAAACGTGGTGTTTTTTGTTCTTGTAATAAATAAACTCCATATTGCTGTAATAGCATGTCATCTAGCATTCTATCTAGTCCATTGTAAATATGTGTGTAATTGTAAGCTCGTTTTTTTAAAAAGAATTCCATATCATAAAAGCAAGCTGGGTGATAATATATTTTTCCATCTTTTAAGATGATATTATGGAATATATTATAAATACAATCTATTAATTTTTCTAATTGTTGTTCATCATTTTCTGGATATAATTTTGGATTTGATAACCAAGTGTCTATGATTAAAAATGATGCTCTATCTAAATCAAAGATTCCTTCTACTAATTCTTGTAATCCATAAGTATCTACTTCTTCAAAGTGAACGATATTATGAGCTAAACCTGGGTAAATATTTTCTAAGTATTGGTATAATTCTGGGTCTTCTAAAATGTTTCGGTTTCCAATATCTTCGTGCATTCCTTTGTACCCATTTACCATTTGCTCAAATGGATGGGGAAATGGTCCGTGTCCATTGTCATGTAACAGTAGTTTTAATAAAAAGGCAATTTGTGTTTTGGCATCTATTTGATATCCCTTTTTTCTAATACTAGTAAAAGATCTACTCCTAACATATAAGCAAGGCACATATGGTCATATCTTGTACTGATCATTCTCTCGCTTGTTTTATAAGCGTGTGATGTTTGGACTTTCTGAGTAGATGCTCTCATGGAACGTGTTGTCAACACATTCATAAATTTTTGTGGCATATAAATGGCTTTTTTGTATACTGTTCTACAGTTTGTTGGAAAACCTATTAAATCACAACTGGTTCCAAGTTTTTGAAATAGTTTTTGATAAAATTCTTGATAAAGTGTATTTTTATATGGATTTAAGTTTTCAAATGTATACTTTTACATAATCTCATCTGATGCTTTATTATATTTATTTAAATTATGCAAACTTTTTCGGAAATGTATGGATTAAAAAGACTATTGGCAAATCTTTTATTCTCTAAATGGTGTCTTCGAGAGGAACAAACTTTTTTAATAAAGACAAAAATTCTAATAATTTTACAAAGTTCGCGACAAATTCGCGACTTATTGTTTAAAATTTCTATCCATCTAAATAGCCTATATTTATTGTTTCTGGATAGATATATATTTCTCAATTAAAATATATCTATATTATCTTCTTACTAGCTGGCCTACTTTTTACTTTGGTGAAATAGTAACCTATAAAGAAAAAAGCACTCAATCTCTTGGATTAAGTGCTTTCACCTCTGTGGTAAGTACTCAACTTAACAGAGTTAAGTCTTCCCATTTTTATTTTACGCAAGTTTGACAAATACATAGTATCATTAAAAAAGGCTTTTGACAAGCCTCCTATCCTCTAAATGGCGTCCCCGATTGGAATCGAACCAACGACCTATTGCTTAGGAGGCAATCGCTCTATCCTACTGAGCTACGGAGACACAACTAGATTATACTACAAAAAAAAGAAAATAGATAGATATTTTTCTATTTTATATAGTTTAATAATAGCAAAAAGTATACATTTATGATATAAGCAAATTTCACTTTAAATTTTTGACAGAACTCAGTACTTGCTACAGCTTTATCAACAAAGCTTACAAGCCAGCTTTCGGCATATTTTGGAATCGCTAAATTGACTGGAAACATGTGAGTACGAATCATATCAATTTCTTTTTCTGTTAATTCAAAATTTTCTCTTGCTTTATATACTGCCTTTTTAGGATGAACAAAAGTAGAGAAAAAACGCTCTTTGGTATCTCGATTTTCATTGCTTAAAAAGAAGTCATGTAGTAATCCTCCTCGTGCTACTTCTTTATAATCTAAATGTAATAATTTTGCTATTTTATAAGAGTAATAAGATACTTTTAAGGAGTGATCAAATCTAGTTACTCCATGATGTTCTATTTGTTTGATTTTATTAAATTCTTCATTTATCAAAATATGATATACAATTCCACTATATTCGGTATCAAGTATTGTATTCATGTTATTCACCTCGGACTATTATAGTATATCATACTTTCTTAAAATTAGTATATTATGAATGCACATTTTCACAAAATGTTCAAAAATAATGTAAAGAAAAAAGCGAATTTTCGCTATTCTAAAAAAGTAGGCGTCATATTCATTGGTTCTATTTGAATAAAAGTGTTTCCATCATTGACCGTAATTTCTGTTCCATCTTGATATTGATATTTTGTTTGAGCGCTTCTACTTGCTTTTGACCAAGCAATTGGGACTGCATATCCGTTGGTAATATAATATCCTGTTCCATTTCCAATATTATTTAAATTCTGTCTTCCGTAGGAGTCCATAGAATAGTTTCCTACTTTTTGAATAATGATATTTTTTGCAGAATATTGTTGTTTGGTTACACCGTCTCTATGAGCATATCCATTCATAGATCTTAAATATGTTTTCGTTTCTGGATTATATTGATAGCTTGTTGTATGTGTTTGTGAATATGGAATGGTTATGGAATTAGCAATCATAGCTCCTTCTATTTTTTCTAATCCAATTTCTGGAATGCTATAATTGAGTAACAATTCTTTGTTGGTATTTCTAGTATATCCCCTCGTTTTCGCAATGGCAGAAACTTTTTCAATATTTGTATAAGCTGTATGTTCATATGCTACTCCTAAGGTTCTATCTCTCCAAAAACCTGATCCATCATAAATTCCATTGATATTATTGATTCCAAGTGTTGAAATATCAGATTGGGCTTGTGGGCTCCAACCAAAATGAACATAAATGGCGTCATTTTCTAAGGCATAGTCTAAGAAGTAATGTCTAGAACTTCTAACAGATCCTATTCGTTCTGTTGTTTGATCTTTAAACAGTGCCATCATTCGTGTAATTCCGCCTTCTGCAATCATTTCATATACCAAATAGGCATCATTTAGGCCTGCATGGTTAGGCCAAGCTTTAGAGTTGTTATTAATCATTACTGCATATGGTCTTGTTTTGGATTCTTCATTGACAATTTGCAATTTGGGTTGTGGTTTCGATTCTGGATTTTTTTCTTCTGTTTTTTGTTCTTTTTTTACTGGTTCTATTTTCTTATCTTTAAAAAAGTAAAAGTAAATAGTAAGAGAGGCAATCAAACCAACAATGATTAAAATTATAATAATCATTTTTTTGTCTATTTTCTTTTTCACATTATCACATCCTATTTTAAGTATAGCAGTTCCTCTAGAAAAAAGAAATGAAAAATTTAACTAGTTTTGTCAAGAAAAAGACAAGCTCTACCCGAGCACTACCACCCGGAACGAGTAGTAGTCGTTCGCACCACCATTGCTGCGACCGAAGCTGAACACTCCCGCACCCGTCGTAAAGCTATAATCACCGCCACGACGGAACCACGGCCAAGTCGAATCGACGAAGCCGGCGTTATCTGAATACCATCCGCTCGTCTCACTTAGTGCATGTCCGTAACATATTCCTGAATTACATGCTGTTGTTGCACTTG
>CAJTLA010000017.1 GCA_910576985.1 uncultured Bacilli bacterium | reverse complement strand
CAATATATGGAGTATATGACATGAGTGGAGGAGCATGGGAATACGTAATGGGAGTATATAGTAATACAATAGGGAATAGTGGATTTAGTAGTTTACCAGCAAGTAAGTATTACGATAATTACAGCTCAACAACAGCAACAACAGCATGTAATAACGGAATATGTTACGGACACGCACTAAGTGAGACGAGAGGATGGTATTCCGATAGCGCCGGCTTCGTCGGTTCGAGTGACCCGTGGTTCATTCGTGGCGGTATCTGTAGCATTACGACGAGTGCAGGAGTGTTCGGCTTCATCAGCACGGGCCTTGCAGGTGGTGCGTACTACGACGGCTCGTTCCGAGTGGTAGTACTCGGGTGAAGCCCAGAAGCAACACAACTCTAAATCTCCGAACGGAGAAAAATAAAGAAAAGAAAGAGAAATAAAAAAGATATCAGCACGAACACCCTTGGACGAGTGAAGAAGACGAAAACGAAGAAATAAAAAAGCTTATTAGGAAAAAGAGTTAAAGAGAAATAGAGAAACGACGGACGATGTAGGACGTCGTTTCTGGCATTTTCTATCATAACCAATCGGTTACAACCGATAGATTCAAATAGTTATTTTAATATTATGTTACTTTTTGCTATAAGTTAATCTATACATTTTTACAAATCTTATAAAATTTGAAACTTCTACCTCAGTACGTGTAATATATTAATGAGGCTTATTGTATTTATCTATGCCTTTTTAAAAGGACGTAGATAAATGATTATAAATCTTTCTTTTTTAATAGGTTAGTAAAAAGATCTATATCATTTACTAGAGTCTTAGTGATTCCAAACTATTTGGTAAATTGCCATAGATTAAACTAAATAACTGAATTTGTGAACAGTCATTTAGTTTTTTTTATATGAATTGGTATGCGACATTAGTTTGTTCATACCTTCTTGTGTTAGTTCATCAAAAGAAGTTCCTTTAGGAAGAAGTCTCCTAATAAATTCATGATTTACTTACAAGCCCTTTTTTGATTTGTCCTTTCAGGTTCACAATATAAAATTTTAATCCTTTCCTCGTTTGCATTTTTGTGAAACTCAATTTCTAATGGATTAGAAAATTTACTTTCATTATCAGTAAGCATTACTAGAAACAATGATTCAAAATTTTTAATTCCAACAACTATTTCTAGGTAAATTAATAGTTTTTACTTCAAAAACACTTAGATAAATAAGATGATAGACTTCTTTTTCAAAACACATAATTTTATGATTGATAACAGATTGATGAATAGACTGTTTCTAAACTTTGACAAAAGGTATTAAGATATCATTTAAGTATTTGATTTCTGCTTCAGAATAAGTAATGACAGAGCTCTTTAAAATTGTTTTTGCATTCGAGTTAGCACAAAAAAACATCATATAGTTGCTTACTTAAAGTACAAGAAGTTCCTTTAGAACAACCATTACAAACATGGAAATAAAAGAGAAAAATTTTCTTTTTATAGAAATGACAAGTTTTAGAATTACACTTTTGATCAGGTATTTTAAATTTACAATTTTGTCTATAAACGCAACCGAAAAAGGATCTACCAACAGCCATGAATTTTTATGTATAAGTTTCTAATTTCCTTAGATATAGTGGCACAATCTTTTCCAATGTTTACTCCATATTTGCTGAAAAGATGGTTTTTGTTTTAAACCAGTTTCGATAGAAAGTCGATCATCGATTATGCTTCATAATTACAAACTTCACAAAAAATTCAAATAAACCTCATCAACTGTACTATTATACATTATCGTAGAATGAAATTCCCCTTGAATTTGTATAGGTAAATTCTATGTTTTATAAATTTGAGGTTTTGCAAGTAACAAACCTATTTTTGACATCTTAAAAATCAAAAAAAACATAGGAATTTTAAGAAAATAATGTTATAATGATATAGTCAGGAGGATCAAAAATGGAACGAGCGATAATAAAAAGTAATTATGAAGCTTTTTTGGATAAAATAAATACATTAGGGAGGTTACTTTGACCCTGAAGCCAAAAAACAAAGAATCAAACAATTAGAACAAACTATGTTAGAAGAACACTTTTGGGATGATAAAAAACAAAGTGAAATTGTGATCAATGAATTAAATGTATTAAAAGAAACGGTTCATAATCTAGAATCTTTAGAAGAAGAAATCAAAATAAATTTAGAAATGTGTGATCTATTAGAAGAAGATAAAAAATTAGAAACAGAATTAATAAATCAAATACAAGAAATTGAACCGAAATTAAACGAATTAGAAATAGAAACACTATTTAAAGGCCCATATGATAGTGGGAATGCAATTGTAGAAATTCATAGTGGTGCAGGAGGAACTGAAGCATGTGATTGGGCAATGATGCTATTTCGCATGTATACAAGATGGTGTGATAAAAAACATTTCTCATATGAAATCGTTTATGAACAACCAGGAGAAGAGGCAGGAATAAAAAGTATTTCCTTCATTGTAAAAGGAATTTATGCATTTGGCTATTTAAAAAATGAACGTGGAGTTCACCGACTCGTACGCCTTTCTCCATTTGACTCAAACGCAAGAAGACATACCTCATTTGCTTCATTAGAAATAACCCCTTTATTAGAACAAAAAAACATGGATATTGAAATTAAAGATAGCGATATTCGTATTGATGTTTATCGAAGCAGTGGGAACGGAGGACAAGGAGTAAATACAACAGATAGTGCAGTTCGTATTACTCATTTTCCAAGTAAAATCGTTGTTACTTGTCAGAATGAAAGAAGTCAAATACAAAACAAAGAAAAAGCAATGCAGATACTAAAAAATAAACTATTCCAACTAGAGCAAGAAAAAAGGGAACAAGAATTAAAAAACCTAAAAGGAGAACAAATGGATATTAACTTTGGTTCCCAAATCAGAAGTTATGTCATGCATCCTTATTCAATGGTAAAAGATCATAGAACAAATGTAGAAACTAGCAATGTTTCAAAAATATTAGATGGAGATCTTGATTTATTTATGAAGGAAAATCTAAAGAGGTGTTAACGTGTTTTTAAAAAATAAACAAAAAAAAGCAGATCCAAATATTATAAAATTAATATATAAAAAAGATAAAATCACAAGATATGCCAGTTTCTTTACAGGATTATTTTTAGTTGCTTTAGCATTCAATATCTTTTTACTTCCAAGTGAAGTTGTATATGGTGTTAGTGGAATCGCGGTAATCTTAAACAAACTATGCCAATTAGACCCATCTATCGTAATCATGATTGGTTCTATTTTATTATTACTTTTAAGCGTGATCACATTAGGCAAAGAGAAAACAGCAAATACAGTGATCGGTTCATTATTGTACCCAGTCTTTGTAAAAATCACAGAACCATTAGCTTCAATGGTAGATTTAGGAGGAACCGAACCAGTAGTAATTGCCTTATTTGGAGCAGTTATGAGTGGATTTGGTTTAGGAATGATCTTTAAGGCAGGATTCACAACAGGAGGAACAGACATATTAAATCAAATTGTATCGAAATATTTCAAAATGTCAATTGGAAATGCAATGATTTTTACAGATGGACTTATTGTTCTTGCTAGTATTCCTATATTTGGATTTCAACAATTTATTTACTCTGTTTTATCAATTTATTTAATTAGTGTCATGACAGACAAAGTAATTTTAGGAATCAGTCAATCCAAAGCATTTTATATTATTACAGAACATGAAACAGACATGAAAAAATTTATACTGGAATATCTGAGTCATGGTGTTACGATATTAGAAGGACGTGGAGGATATACAGGCGACCGACAAAAAGTAATCATGTGTATTATCCCAACAAAAGATTATTATATTGCCAAAGAAGGAATAAAAAAAATAGACGAAAATGCCTTTTTCTTGGTAACAGATGCATATGAAGTAGCAGGAGGAGAATAAGAGGTGAAAAAATGGATTTAATTAGAATGAAAGATGTGAACAAACGATATAAAAATGGTGTTGCTGCAATCTATGATTTAAATTTAAAAATTGAAAAAGGAGACTTTGTTTTTATTATTGGTTCAACTGGTTGTGGGAAATCAACTTTAATAAAAATGCTATATCGTGAAGAAAAACCAACAAGTGGAAAAATTATTGTAGGCGGAATTGATGTAGCAAAATTGAGAAGTCGAAAAGTGTATAAATTAAGAAGAAAACTAGGTGTAGTATTTCAAGACTTTAAATTACTAAACCGATCTACAGTTTATGAAAATGTAGCTTTCGCTTTAGAAATATTTGGAGCACCAAAATCAGAAATTCACTCAAAAGTAAAAAAAGTATTAGAACTTGTTGGATTAAAACATAAAGCTAAAAATTATCCAACAGAATTATCTGGTGGAGAACAACAAAGAGTGGCGATCGCCCGTGCCATTGTAAATGGTCCAAAATTATTAATTTGTGATGAACCAACAGGAAATTTAGATGAAAATACAAGTTTAGAAATTATGGCAGTATTAGAAGCAATTAACCAAATGGGAACAACAATCATCATGGTAACCCATGATACAGACATTGTAAATCGACTAAAGAAGCGAGTAATTTTATTAGACTCAGGGAGAATTGTAAAAGATTATCAGAAAGGAACATATAATCATGAGAGCATTAAGAATTTTAAGTAGAAATATTAGAGATGCATTTAAAAACGTATTTAGAAATTTCTCCCTTTCACTGGCTTCAATTTCATGTATTACCATTACATTGATTGTAGTTGCTTTAGCAATCTTATTATCTGAAAACGTGAATAACTTTGCCAAATTAGTAGAAAAAGATGTAACAATTGTTGTATTCCTAAATCGAGAAGTAACAGAAGAACAAATAGATGATATTCATGATAATATTGAGGTATTAGAAAATGTAGAATCTATTACATTTCAAGACAAAATGTCAATTTCAAAAGATATGATGGAATCATCTGAAGTATTTAAAAATATTCTAGGAAATTATGACAGAACAGAAAATCCAATCCAAGATACCTTTTTAGTAAAAGTAAAAGAAATTGAAAAAATAAGAAAAACAGCAGATCAAATTAAAGAGATGGAACATGTTAACATTGTAAAATATGGAGAAGGAATGGTAGAACAACTAGTTAGTATGTTTAATGTTGTGAAAAAAATTAGTATTTTTATGGTATTGGCTTTGATTGTAGTAACAGCGTTCTTAATTTCTAATACAATCAAAATTACAATTTTCTCTAGAAAAAGAGAAATTGAAATTATGAGATTGGTCGGTGCTAGTAACCTAAATATTAAAATTCCGTTTCTATTTGAAGGATTATTTTTGGGAATATTTGGATCAATTATTCCAATTTTAGGAACCATTTATGGATATACTGCTCTTTATAATAACTTTAATGGACAACTGTTCTCTCCTTTCATTCAATTATTAAAACCAGAACCATTTATCTATATTATTTCTGCCATTTTATTAGGAATTGGTATTTTAGTAGGTATGTTTGGAAGCTCAAGAGCCGTAAAAAAACATTTAAAAATATAAAAGAACTACACCATGTTAGTTCTTTTATACTTTTGTAAAAAAATGTTCAAATTCATTAGGAATATCAGTTTCAAGATGAATTACCTTTTTTGTGACAGGATGAACAAACTCTAAAATATGTGAATGAAGACCCAAACGATGTAATGGATCTTTTTTAGAACCATACTTTGAATCACCTATAATAGGATGTCCACTTTCACTAAAATGAACACGAATTTGATTTTTTCGCCCTGTTTCTAAAAAAACCTCTAATAAACTAAAATTTTTATTTTTAATTAAAACTTGGTAACGAGTAATTGCAAGCTTTCCTTCAGATTCATTTTTTGTAGAATGTACGATTGTATTTTTTTCTTCCTTCAGAAAACTGCGAATTGTATCACTTTCCCGTTCCATAGAGCCTTCAATAATCGCTAGATAACCTCTTTTTAATGTTACTGTGTTCCAATACTTTTGAAGCATATGTTTCATTTCCTCGCTTTTTGCAAATAATAAAATACCCGAAGTATCCTGATCTAAACGATGAACAACAAACAATTTTTCCCCTTTAGAATTTAAATAATTTTTTACCATATGATAAGCGGTTTTTTCTTTTTCTGTAGCAGAAGCAATACTAAGTAATCCACTAGGCTTATAAATCGCAATCAAACTATGATCTTCATATAAAATAGGATAAGGAAGTAACAATTCATTTCTTTTAGCGCTAATTTGAACTTTATCATTTGGCTTTAATAATAAATTAAACTGTGTTTGTTTTTCCCCATTTACAAATACTTGTCCATATTTTAATAATGATTTCACTGAATTTTTCGATTTATTTTCTATAGTTCCATATAAAAATTCCAGCAATGGAATTTCTTTTTGTACATGAAATTCATTTTTTATTTCCATACCAATCCCTCTTTTTTATATTGTAACATATTTGAACACATTTTAAAAAGAAGTTTTCTAAAAATCAAAAAAAATGTTATACTAATAATGAGGTGGATTATGGAAAATGGACTAAAAAAACTTTTAATACTCATAGGAATTATTGTATTTGCTGCAACCATATTTACAGCTGTCCGAATACATAAAACAAATCAGAAATATAAAGAACAAATCAAAAAAATAGAAACAGCGCTTCAATCATGGAGTAAAGAATATACAAATTTGTTACCAGAACAAGAAGGAGAGATGATTACAGTACCTCTTCGTACACTAAAACAAAGTGGATATATTGATGAAAATTTTAAGAATCCAAAAACACGAAGACGGTTTTCAAATCAATTATTAATGACAATAGAAAAAAAGAAAACAAATTATCAATTCAAAATTTTAGACAAAGATAAAAATTTGATAGAAGACTATGATGATATCAATAAAAGCGCTCCTATGGTAGTATTAAAAGGAAAAAATTTAGAATATGCAGAATTAAATCGTTCTTATAAAGACAAAGGATATAAAGCAATCACAGCAGATGGAAAAGAAGCAGATGAAGTAGAAATCGAAATAAAAAAAGAAGAAAAAGTAGTATCTAAAATCGATACAAGTAAACAAACAACATATAAACTTACATATCGTATTTCCTTTGCCAAAGAAGACAGTGTCATCACAAGAATGATTGAAGTAAAAGATACAGAAAAACCAAAAATAAAAATGGAAAAATTAATATTAAAAATAGATGAAGTAAAAAATTTTGATTTGATGAAAGGTGTTACATTAGAAGATAATTCTAACGGAAAACTAGAAGTAAAAATAAAAGGAGAACTGGCTTCCTTTGAAGGAAGATATGTTTTAACCTATTATGTAACTGACGAATCCTCTAATAAAAGCGAGAAAAAACGAATTGTAAGAGTCGAAAAATAAACATAAATAGTCAATATTTGTAAGATTACTTTTTGTAATCTTTTTTTGATGATTATCATAAACTTGATTGGGTGATAGAATGGAATGGAAAGTAGGGGATTTGGTAACAAGAATATCTCATAATCATGATATGGTATTTAAAATACTTGGAATAGAAGAAGAGGTTTGTTACTTAAAAGGAGTAAATATAAGACTTTGTGCAGACAGCCCACTTTCAGATTTAAAAAAACATATAGAAGAAAATGATATTGAAGAAGAAAAAAACTTTTTAGACCGAGTAAAACCAGATGTGATGCTAGATCGCAATGATTATTTTTATTTACCAGGAAAAATTTTACATATTGATGGAGACGAAGAATATTTAAAACGTTGCTTAGATTATTATGAGCAATCTAATATTTGGTCCATTGGCATTGTAGAACAAGAAGAAAATGTGGCTTCTAACATTCAGTCATGGCTAAATGAATATAATCCAAACATTGTGATTATTACTGGTCATGACGCTTTTTATCAAAAAAAAGGCGAAAAAAATGACTTAAAAGCCTATAAAAATAGTGAATATTTTGTAAACTCGATAAAAGAAGCAAGGCGATATGAAAAAAGTCATGAAAAATTAATTATTATAGCAGGAGCCTGTCAATCAGACTATGAAGAACTAATTAAAGCAGGCGCCAATTTCGCATCTAGTCCCAAACGAATCAATATTCATGCATTAGACCCCGCCATCATCGCATGCACTATGAGCTTATCTGATGTCAATCAAGATATCGATTTAAAAGCAGTATTAGAAAAAACAAAATATGGATCATCTGGTATTGGAGGAATACGAACAAAAGGAACTATGTATATCGGATATCCAAGATAGGAGGAATGCCATGACAATTGAACAAATCAAATGTGATTTAAGTAAACACATTGGAAAAGAAGCCATGATTCACTGTAGTTTAGGTAGAAATAAATATGAAAACTACCATGTCACAATTAAAGAACTATATGACAACGTTTTTTTAGTAGAATTACTAAAAAAAGAAAATCGAATCAAATCATTTTCATATGCAGATGTAATCACAAAGACAATAAAAATTGATTTTCGCCAAAATACCTTAAAAGACTTGCAATTATAGTTATTTTATTATATACTGATATTGTAAACACTGAAGGGAGAGATTTACTTGAAAATTACATCTGTAACTGTACGTAAAGTAGAAAAAGAAGACTCAAGAATGAAAGGAATAGCCTCAGTTCTATTAGATGACTGCTTTGCTGTTCATGATATTAGAATTATTGAAGGAGACAATGGATTATTTATCGCAATGCCTAGCCGTCAAACAGCGACTGGTAGTTATCGTGATATCGCACATCCAATTAATAAAGATGTTCGAAAATTATTTGAAGATGCAATTATCGGAGAATATAACAAAGAAGAAGAATAATACTGATGATAAACAAATAGGGAAACTTATTTGTTTTTTTATAAAAAATAATATCATTTTTTGTCAATCTTTTGTTCATATTGTTGGACTAGTAATATACATATATTTGAATGCTCAACATATAGTTATGTAGAGGAGGAACAAAATGGACAAGATAGAAACCATGGTTACAACATATAGCCATAATGTTACAATTAATGAAAGAAAAAACATTGTAATTAGTGGAGTCAAAAAAATAGATAGTTTTGACAATGAAGAATTTTTGATGGAAACAACGATGGGATATATGGTAATTAAAGGATCAGAACTTGAAATTATAAAACTAGATACTTATCAGGGGAATGTCTCAATTAAAGGAAAAGTAAACAGTTTAACCTATATGGAAAGTGCTAATAAAAAAGAAAAAGAAGAAGGAATATTTGGGAAGCTTTTTAAATGATGAATTTACACACACAAATTATGACGTTAATTGTTTCCTTTCTATATGGAATTCTATTTTCTTTTTTAGTAAGCATCAGTTACAAATATCTCTATCAAAAAAATTTTTTTTTAAGAATTATTTTCACATTTCTTTTCGTTTTCATAAATGTAATGATATACTTTTTAATCATCAAAAAAATTAATCAAGCGATTCTCCATCCATACTCTATTGGGATGATTTTTGTAGGATTTTGTTTAGAACATCAACTACATAGTTTAGTTGCAAAGCACTTCAAAAAATGATATACTAAACAAAGATAAGAGGTGATTAGATTGTCAGTGAAGAAAAAAATACCAAAAGCATCAAAACATCGATTAATGATTTTTGGAACGCTATCCATTGTTTTAATGGGATACTTTTTATTCACACTAATCAACTATACTATGAATATTAATAAACTAAAAGAAGAACAAAAACAATTACAAGCAGAATTGGTAAGTTTAAAAGATGATGCCGAAGATTTATCTACAGTAATTCAGAAGCTAAAAGATCCAGATTATGTAGCTAGATATGCAAGAGAAAATTATCTCTATTCAAAAAATGGAGAATATATTATTAAAATAGAAGAAAAACCAGAAAAAAAAGTAACAAAAAAAAATAACAATAGTAATTATCAATATTATATTGGTGGAAGCGTCATATGTATGATAGGTATATTTTTATATATTTTAAAACGAAAATAACATGAATTCATGTTATTTTTAAAGAAAAACTGCATTCGCAGTTTATAACTTAAAATCGTTAACAATATCGTCTTCCATATTTTTTCCATCATAATAAGTTCGAGATTTATATTTACACATTTTTCCAATAATATTGGAAGGAAAGATTTTTGTTAAACGATTATAATCAGTAATAATATTGTTATAATATTTTCGAAGGGCAACCATTTCGACTTCTGTTTCATTTAAACCAAGTTCGATTTTTGTAAACTCTTCATTTTGATTTAACTCCTCATATTTTTCAGAATAATCATATAACTCGTTAATTGCCTCATAAAGAACTCGATCTAACTCAAAATTAGAAAGCATTTTAGAGCGTAAATCTGCAATGACTTCTAAAATTTCCCCTTTGACTTTAGTATTTGATTTAATAATTCCAATTGACTTATTTAACAAATCAAAACGTTTTCTTAAAACAGAATCAATATTTGCTTCTGCTTCATTGATTCTAATAATAAACTCTTGATATTGATTGTAAATATTCACAAACCAAATAAAAACAAAACAAACAATAATACAAAATAATAAAATAGTCATTGCTAAACTCATACGATCACCTGTAAGCATTATAACAAATTATTGATTGAAGTTCAATTGTTTGGAACAAATTCTGGACTATAATTAATAGCTTCATCAAATGAAATAAAATCAACATAAATCATCAATAGTAATTGCCATTTTCCAGTAGAAGGTTCACTTAAAATAATATGATCTCTTCCAGATTGTTCAATAATTCCAACAAATTCACGATCTCGAAATTCATTAGAATCTGGAAAAGTCATATGAACTCTTACTTTTTTTCCTTTATTTAAACGTAATATATTTTCAATATATGATTGTTCTAAAGGCAAATTGCTTGCATAATTGGAAGCTGTTTGTTGATTTGGAGTTGGTATATTACCTGAATATAATGGAGTACCAGGAAACCCACTATTTCCAAAATAACTATTATTCATAAAATCATCCTTTCTATCAAAATGTATTCAAAAGAAGCCAAAATATGTGTTATAATAAAAAAGAATCGTAAAAGAGGTGAAACATGAAAGTAACTGTAGGGATCTCAAATCGTCATGTTCATGTAACAAAAGAACATTTAGAAACTTTATTTGGAAAAGGTTATCAGTTACAAATATTACATCCAGTAAACCAACCTGGTCAATATGCTAGTACAGAACAAGTAACGATTGTAACAAAAAAATCGAAAATAGAAGGCGTACGTGTATTAGGTCCAACTAGATCTTATACCCAAGTAGAAATATCTAGAACAGATGCCTTTAAGTTAGGAATTACACCACCAGTACGAGATTCAGGAGATGTTTTTGAAAGTGCCCCCATAACGATTATTGGTCCATGTGGAAAAGTAGAATTAAAAGAAGGTTGCATTCTAGCCAATCGCCATATCCACATGACACCAGAACAACAAAAAGAATTTGGATTCATAGGAATCTCAAAAGTACGTATTCAAATTGGTGGAGAAAAAGGAGGCATTTTAGATAATGTTTATATCAAAGTAGACCCAGAATCATATTATGAAATGCACCTTGATACAGATGACGCCAATGCTTTTTTACTAAAAAATGGAGATGAAGTAGAAATAGAAGAGGAGGAAGACTATGGCAAATGAATTTGGAATTTGTGATCAATGCAAAGCAACCAATGTGGATACATTAATCCCAAAATTAAAAGAAATTGATCCAGAAGCATCAATCACAGTTGGATGTCAAAACTTTTGCGGAATTGGAAGAACAAAAAGTTTTGCCATTGTAAATCATGTTCCTGTCATGGCAGAAACAGAAGATGAACTAATTGAAGAAATTAGAAAGAAGTTATCATAATGGCTGTAAAATTATTTTATCCGTTAGGAAAATGTGAAGAACAAATCATAGCAACAAACGAGGAAAGTAGACTTTTTATTTATCTTCTCTTAAAAGATATTAAACTATTTTTACAAGAAAGACTAATATCAAGCTCTAAAGAATTAATAGGGGACGAAAGTTATTTTCATCATGTAAAAACAATTCCAGATGGAAGCGGAATTGTGAAAAGAATTGGTTATAGACTAGAAAAAAATGGAGAAGACACTATAATCGATGTTTGTGAATACCGTTTAATAACAGGTCATGTATTAAGTAAATTGATGGGACGATTAATTTACGGAATAGACGAATCGATTAAAATTTCAGCAATTCGATATTATTCCGTGATTTCAGAAGGAACATCAACACTAAGAATGCCAAAACTAGATACTGTAAAACAAGAAACTTATTTTGTACATAAATAAAAAACTGTAAATGTTTTCATAAACAGTTTTTTTTATTCCATTTTAATTGTAGGAATGGCAGCATCCAAAGTTCCCTCTTCATAACTCGGTTCTGTTCCTTTGATATAATATAACATTTTTTTCTTTGCAGTTTCATTGGTTGCTAAAGCCCCACTAATGGGATCAATAAAGGCGCCCACTACATTTTTAGGAATATCATACCATACATCATCTTCATTTTCTAAATATTGTTCCATGGTATCAACCCAAATATTTTTACTAACAGCTCCATCATTGACATCTGTAACACGATTATCGTCATATCCATTCCATACACCCATTAACACTTTTTTATTATATCCAAAAATCCAATGATCTGTTTCAGTCGTTCCTGTTTTTATAGCATATTTTTTACTAATTTTAGGAGCAATACTGATACAAGTAGGATAATTATAATCGATGAATTCTTTTGCATAAGCATTGGTTAACATTTCATTTAAAACATAAACAATACTTTTATTGAGAACATTTTCTTTTTCTTCCTTTTTTTCATATAAGACATTTCCATTGGCATCTTCCACCTTACGAATAAAATAAGGGTCAATTTTATATCCTTCATTTGCAAAAGTCATATAACCCTCCATCATTTCCATCATGCCGATTTCTTCACTTCCAAGAGCAAGAGAAGGAATCGCCCCTAATTTAGAACGAATTCCTACACGTTTTGCAGTTTCAACAAGGGAATCTTCGCCTAAAAATAGATGAGTTTTAACCGCATATATATTATCAGAATAGGAAAGAGCAGCAGCCATACTGATCGGTTTATTTGGATAGTTTTCTCCATAGTTTTTAGGACTATAAGTATTATTTTCTGCAAAGGTAAATGTTGTTTTTTCACTAGTAAAGGTTGTAGATGGAGTAAACCCATTTTCTAAAGCAGAATAATATAGAAACGGTTTCATTGTAGAACCAACTTGTCGTTTGGAATTTGTGACACGATTAAACTGACTTTTAGAATAATCCGTTCCACCAGCTAAAGCAATGACTTTTCCATTACTAGGTTCCATCATTACTGTAGCAATCTGTAAATCAGTTTCTGTCATATACTTTTTAATATTATCTTCCATAATCGTTTGTGCATTCAAATCTAAATTAGTATAAATTCTAAGTCCTCCTGTTTTTAAAAAAGAAGAAGGAATTGTCTTTATTTTTTTTAACTCATCAATGACAGCATCCTGGTAATAAGTAAGTGTAGCTAAATTGTGTTGAGATTTTGATCCATTGTAAGTCAACTCTGTTTTAAAAGCTTGATTCATTTCCTCTTCTGTAATATATTTATTTTGAACCATAGAAGACAATATCAACTTTTGTCTTTTTTTAGCTGCATTTTCATTCACCAAAGGAGAATAAACAGAAGGCCATTTGGGGATACCGGCCAAAATAGAAGCTTCTGCCAAAGATAGATCTTTTGCACTCTTATCGAAATAATATTTTGATGCATTTTCAATTCCAAAAATTCCACCATAATTGATTGTATTTAAATAACCTTCTAAAATTTGCTCTTTACTATAATGTGATTCCAAACGAATAGTAAGCCATGCCTCCTCTATTTTTCGATTCCATGTTTTTCCAAAATCCAAAAATAAATTTTTCGCATATTGCTGTGAAATCGTAGAAGCTCCTTGTAAAGTCTTCTTATTTTTCGCATTTACATATAACGCTTTTGCAATTCTTAAAAAATCAAACCCTTGATGCTTATAGAAATTTTTATCTTCAATTGAAATCGTAGCATTTACCAAATAAGGAGAAATGTCGTCGAGTTTAATCCACTCTTTACTATTGCCATTTGATACTAAATTATTTTCAGAATCATATAAATAATAAGAATTCGCAGAATCAATAGCTAGCTTTGGAGTAACTTTAGCATAAGCATAAATGCCAACATAACACAAAAATAATAAAAGAATACAAACAAGAGAGAATTTTATGAATTTTTTCACACTATCACTCCAATCTTTTTTTATTATTGAACAAATTAAAAAAAATATAACCAATACTTCTACTTTTTATAAATATGTACTTTTTGTCAATCCAAAAAAATTTTAAATATTTTTAATGATTTTTTCTAGAATGTATGTTATAATTACATTCAGTTAAAAAAGGACCGATATTTATGTCAAAAATAAAAGTTCATATCATTTTAAAAAATAAGCAAACTGGTGAAATTTCAGATGCCTTCTATGATGGCTTCACTACACAAGAAAAACTAGTTTATAAAGAGTCTCAAAAACGAGTCACAATTTATAGAAATTGTAATACAATAAAAATGATTCGAAGAGAACAAAATCAAGTTACTTTGTTAACTTTTAAAAAAGGAATTACAGAAGGGACCTTACAAATAGAATCATTAAAACCAATTTCTTTTACTATAAAAACCACAGTATTAGAGGAAACCGACAATGAGATTCATATTTGTTATCAGACTGAATTATTAGGAGAATTAATGGGAAATTTTGATTTTAAATTACAATATGAGGTGATACAGTGAGAGAAATGTTACAGAAAGTACTTCAAGAAGCATTAGAAAAACAGAAAATTTTAAAAAGTTTAGATGAAATTATTATTGAAATTCCGAAAAACGCTTCAAATGGGGACTATTCTAGCAATATTGCAATGCAACTATCAAAAGAATTACATAAAAATCCAAGAGAAATAGCGCTTACATTACAAGAACAAATAAAAAATGATCAAATAGAAAAAATAGAAATAGCAGGCCCTGGATTTTTAAATTTTTTCATAAAAAAAGATTATTTATTTGATAACATTAATACAATTATAGAACAAAAAGAAAATTATGGAAAAAGTAGTATTGGAGCAAATCAAAAATGGAATATTGAATTTGTAAGTGCAAACCCTACTGGAATATTACACTTAGGTCATGCTAGAGGCGCTAGTTATGGAGATTCTTTGGCTCGACTTTTAGAATTTGCAGGGTATTCTGTGACAAGAGAATATTATATTAACGATGCAGGAAATCAAATTCATAATTTAGAATTATCTATCATAGGTAGATATGAAGAACTTTGTGGAAGAGAATCCACATTGCCAGAAAATGGATATCATGGAAAAGAGATTATCGATATTGCTTTAGACTTAAAAAATGAATATGGAATAGAAGGAATCAATGAAAACATTGTAAAACAAAAAGGATTAGAATATTTGTTGGGAAAAATAAGAAAAGATCTTGCAGATTTTCGAGTTTCTTTTGATATTTGGAGTAGTGAAAAAAGTATTTATGAAAATGGATTAGTTGAAAATGTAAAACAAGATTTGATAAAAAATGAGTATACTTATGAAGAAGATGGGGCATTATGGATTAAGACGACCTTATTTGGAGATAGCAAAGATCGTGTGATTGTAAAAGCAGATGGAAGTAATACATATTTATTACCAGATATTGCTTATCATAAAGATAAATTTTCTCGTGGTTATGATAAATTGATTAACGTATTTGGAGCAGATCATCATGGATATATCGCAAGATTAAAAGCAGCACTTTCTATGATTGGAGAAGATCCTGATAAATTGAACGTTCAAATACTTCAAATGGTTCGTCTAGTAAGAGGCAAAGAAGAGATCAAAATGAGCAAAAGAACTGGAAATGCAGTTTCTATTAATGAACTAGTAGAAGAAGTTGGATTAAATGCAACAAGATACTTTTTTGCGGCACGTTCTATCGATACCCAAATGGATTTTGATCTTGAACTAGCGACCAAACAAAGTAATGATAACCCAGTATATTATATTGAATATGCATATGCTAGAATTTGTTCAATTTTATCAGAATATCATGAAAAAGAACCTGTTTTCAAATTTGAAACAATTCATTCATCTTATGCAATTGGGTTATTACAAAAGATGTATGAATTTCGCAATATAGTGGAAGTTGCAGCAAAGAAGCAAGCACCACATATGATTGTAAATTATGTTTACGATTTGGCTACATTGTTTCATACTTTTTATGCACATGAAAAAGTATTAACAGATGATAGCAAATATACAAATGAGCGAATCCACTTAATTGAAGCGACTGCAATTGTCATTAAAAATGCACTCACTTTAATAGGTGTAAAAGCTAGAGAAAAAATGTAGGAGGAATAAACTATGAAATTAAGAGAGATGCCAAAAGCAGAATTAGAAATACTTTCTTATACTGATTTGACTTATATGCTATTAAAAGAAAATAAGAAATCAATGAATACCCCAAGTATTTTTAAAGAAATTTGTAGTTTACTTGGTTATACAGATGAAGAATATGCCAGTAAAATTGGTGACTATTATACCTCACTTACGATTGATAAGCGTTTTGTATTATTAGAAAATGGAGAGTGGGATGTCAGAGATCATCATTCTGTTGAATTAGTATTGGATGAAGAAGATGAAGAAGACACAGTGGAAGAAGAAACTGATGATGAGGAAATAGAAGAGGAAACAGAATCAGAAGATATTGATGCCATTGTAGAAGATGACGATTTGGATGATGGTGATGACGATTTAGAAGAATTATCTTTAGTAGATGAAGACGAAACTGAGGAAGAAAATTAAAAAGATAGAAAGGAAAATCTATCTTTTTCTTTGGAATATTAGATACAAAATTTAATATTTGTAGTAAAAAGAGAACAAAAATAGAAGTTTCAGAAATATATATATAAGCATTTACTTGGAATTTCAAAGTAAGTATAATAGAAAATCGGAAGTCTTAATGAATGAGTGACTTACCTCCAAAAGGAGGGGCTATCATGAAAAGTAAAAACATGATTCAAATATTAACAATGATCATATTTTTATTATTTGCTTTATTATTTATCGTAATGATATAAAATAAAGCCATGGGGGTTGATGGACTAACATCAAAAAAGCACTCATTTTAGAATGTAGTGCTTACAACAAACGAGGTAAGTACTCAACACGCAAATTAAGTACTTCCTTTTTTATGGACATAAATCCATCCAAAACCATTTTATCACAGAACGAAAAATATTCCAATCAAAATCTCTTTGAAAAGCAAAAATAAATAAAATTATTTGCGTAATAGAATAAAATATAGTATAATTCTTATGTTATAGAAAGAGGCGATAATATGATAGAAAGACTGATGGCAATAGAAGAACGATACAATAAGATCACAGAAGAAATGATGAAACCAGAAGTTATTTCCAATATAAAACAAACTTTAGCCTTAACTCGTGAACAATCTTCACTAAAAGAAGCATATGAAGCATATCAGCAGTATAAACAATTAATAAAAGATTTAGAAGCAGCAAAAGAAATGAGTAAAGATCCGGAATTAGGAGAATTTGCCCGTGAAGAACAATCTAGTATTGAATTAGAATTAAGTAATTTAAATGCTAATTTAGAAATTTTATTATTACCAAAAGATGAAAATGATGGAAAAAATGTAATTGTAGAAATTCGAGGAGCAGCAGGAGGCGATGAAGCTAATATTTTCGCAGGAGACTTATATAGAATGTATACAAAATATTCTGAAAAACTCGGTTGGAAAACAGAAGTCTTAAATTCAGAAGATTCAGAAGCAGGAGGATTTTCCCAAATTGAATTTATGATTAAAGGTGATAATGTTTATTCCAAACTAAAATATGAAAGTGGAGCACATCGTGTTCAAAGAGTTCCAGAAACAGAAACCGGAGGAAGAGTCCATACCTCTACTGCAACAGTATTAGTAATGCCAGAAGCAGAAGAAGTCGACTTTGAACTGGATATGAGTGAAGTACGAGTAGATATCACAAGAAGTAGTGGTTGTGGAGGTCAAGGAGTAAATACAACAGATAGTGCAGTAAGATTAACCCACTTGCCAACTGGACTCGTTGTATATTCTCAAACAGAACGAAGTCAAATAAAAAACAAAGAAAAAGCCATAAAAATATTACAAACAAGACTATATGATTTAAAACTAAGAGAACAAGAACAGGAAATTGGAGAAGCAAGAAGAAGTAAAATCGGTACAGGAGATCGTTCTGAGAAAATTAGAACATATAACTATCCACAAAACAGAGTGACAGACCATCGAATTGGATATACAACAAACACACTAGATAGAGTTATGGATGGAGACTTAGATAAGATTATTGAAGCCTTAATTACAGAAGACCAAGCACGAAAACTAAAGGGGGAAAACTAGTCTTGGACTAGCTTTTTTATTATGACAGAACTAGAATATTTAAAAAAATACTATGATGGAGATATTGAAACTGCGAAAGAACGATTAAAAAAAGGAGAACCAGTTCAATACATTGTAGGAAATGTAGACTTTTATGGAAACTATATAGAAGTAAATAAAGACGTTTTGATTCCTAGATTTGAGACAGAAGAATTAGTCGAAAAAACAATCAAAAGATGTCAAAAAAAATTTTCAAATGAAATAGATATCGTAGACATTGGAACAGGAAGTGGTTGCATTGCAATTACACTAAAAAAAGAAATCCTGTGCAATGTAGATGCCGTGGATATTTCAGAAAAAGCATTAGAAATTGCCAAGAAAAATGCTTTCAAAAATAACGTAATAGTAAACTTTATAAAAGGAAATCTATTAGAACCATTAAATAAAAAATATGATGTTTTAATTAGCAATCCGCCTTACATTGATAAACAAGAAAACATCATGGAAATTGTTAAAAATAATGAACCAGAAATTGCCTTATATGCTAGCCATCATGGATTATCCTGTTATGAAAATATATTAAAAAATGCAAATAGAATCATGAAACAAAAATGTTTAATAGCTTTTGAAATAGGAGATAAACAAGGCGAATACCTAGAAAACTATGCCAAAAACTACTTTCCCAATGCAATTATTACAATTGAAAAAGATTTACAAGGCAGAAATCGGTTTTTATTTATTGATAGAAAATAGAGGTAGTGTAAAAATGAATCAATATGCAATTCAAATAGAAAATATCAGTCAAACTGTATTTGTAAAACATAAAACAAAAACCATATTATCTGATTTTAGTTTATCAGTAAAACCAGGAGAATTTATTGCGATTGTTGGGTGCTCTGGTGCGGGAAAAACAACTTTAATGAATATCCTAAGTGGATACAATAAACCAAGTACAGGAAACATATATATTGATGGATTAGATTTGCAAAAAGAAGAAAAATACTTTAAAGGAAAGATTGCCTATGTTCCACAACAAGAAATATTAGATCCCACCTTGACCCTTCAAAAATCGTTAGAATATTCTTTAGCACTTCGTGTGAAGAACATTTCTAAAAAAGAATAGAAAAATATTATCAATCATATTTTAGAAATCTTAGAATTAACAACAGTTAGAGATTCACTGATTAAAAATTTAAGTGGTGGTGAAAAGAAAAGAGCTTCTATTGCTACTGAAATGCTGAGTGACCCAAATTTATTTTTATTAGATGAACCAACATCAGGATTAGATGCAAATATTGAAAAAAAGATTATGAAGAAATTAAGAGAAATTGCCAATACTGGGAAAACGATTATTATTACTGCGCATACCATTTCAAATTTACACTTGTGTGATAAAATTCTATTCATGGGAAAAGATGGAAAAATTTGTTATTATGGATCATATCAAAAAATCTTAGACTACTTTAAAGTAGAAGAATTTGTAGATATTTATGATCTTCTAAAAAAAGATACTGATTACTGGTATAAAAAATATATGAAGCAGGATAAAAAAGAACCAATCATTATAAAAAATAAAAAAGAAAACAATGAACAAGTTTGATTTTTAAGTCAAGTAAAAACACTAGTGAAACGCTATATTTCTTCTTTATTAAATAATAAATTTATGCTGATTTTGCTTTTAGGGCAAGCTCTTATAATGGGATTACTCATAAATCTTGCTACAGAAAAAAATTGTATGCAAAATCCTGTAACAGCCTCTATGGTATATGTAGCATTTACAATGGCAGCATCTTGGCTTGGATTATTTAATACCATTCAAGAAATCGTAAAAGAAAAAGATATGTTGAAAAAAGAATATATGAGTGGACTAAAATTTACTTCGTATATTATATCTAAAATTATTATATTTTTTGGTTTATGTCTATATCAGTCAATTGTTTGCGTTTCCATCGTTTATTTTCATTTATCTCCAAGACCAGAAGAAATTTTAATTACGAACACATTGCTAGATTTAATTATAAATTTCTTTTTGGTATCGTTCTCTACGAGTATGATTGGAATATTGATTTCCTCTATGGTAAAAGATACCAAAATAATTTTGATTCTCTCTCCATTATACATGATGATACAAATTCTTTTCTCAGGCATGTTTATTCCATTTATTGAATTAACCAAAACCATTTCTTATTTTGTAATTGCGAGATGGGGCTATGAAAGCTTTGCAACAATTAGTAATTTAAAACAATATAAAGTAGTAGAACCAGCAAAAAATTTTTTTGAATTTCAACCATCTCATGTGATCAATATTTGGTTGATTTTGATAGGAATTGTTGTACTATTTTTAATAGCGAGCATGATTATGATAAAGATAAATATTTTAGCAAACACAGAAAACCACTGGAATATAAACAAAAAAAGAATAGAAGAATAGTCAAATTGGTTTACACTTTGACTATTTATTTTTATAAAAATTTTGGATTTTTTTTACCACGTTTGTTATAATAAAAATAGGAGATGATAAAAATTGATTAAATTTATTCAATATGGATGCGGAAAAATGAGTATTCATACCGTAAAATATGCCTTAGAATGTAACATGCAATTAGTAGGAGCAGTCGATGTGAACCCTAACATTATTGGAACTGATTTTAATGGCATCACAATTACCCCTTCTAATGAATTTGAAACATTATTAAAAGAAACCAAACCAGACATTGTCATAGTAGAAACAATGAGCTTGCTTAGTGATTTAGAGGAGGTACTAACAATATGTGCCTCAAATGGAGTAAATGCCATTACGACTTGTGAAGAAGCATTTTATCCAAGCGTTTCCAATCCAATTTTAACAAAAAAAATTGATGAATTGGCAAAACAAAACAACTGTACGATAACAGGAACTGGCTACCAAGATGCTTTTTGGGGAAATTTGATTACAACATTAGCAGGAGCAACACATGGAATTACAAAAATCAAAGGCTCTTCTTCTTATAATGTAGAAGACTATGGAATCGCATTAGCACAAGTTCATGGAGCTGGGTTATCATTAGACGAGTTTGACAAAACAATAGCAAGTGCTGATAAAATAAGCAAAGAAGAAAGAGAAAAATTAATTTATTCTGGAAATTATACTCCATCTTATATGTGGAATGTAGTTCCTTGGATTGCTGATAAAATGAATTTACACTTAACAGACATGACACAAAAATGTGTTCCATTAACTCATGATGCTGATATTGAATCATCAACATTACAAATGACTGTAAAAGCAGGAGATGCAACAGGGATGTCTGCGATTGTAACAGGGACAACAGAAGAAGGGATCATAATAGAAGCAGAATGCATTGGAAAAGTATATGCGCCTTTAGAAGTAGACACCAATGATTGGACAGTTATGGGAGAACCAGATACAAGATTAGTTGTAAATGAGCCAGATACTGTAAGATTAACATGTGCGACTATAGTGAATAGAATTCCAGATGTTATTGCAGCAGAAGCTGGATTTGTTCCAACTTCTAAAATGGGAGAATTAAAAAATTTAAGATAAGAGGATTTCCTCTTTTTTTTTGGACAATTTTGCATAAAAAAACTATAAAATTTTGATTCATAGTTTTTCATATTAAAAATAATGTAAATTTTTGCTTATCCTATTATAAATTCTTAAATGCCGATATAACCTTTATTTATAAGTGCTTATAACATTTTTATATAATCCTTCATTTGATCTCTTGTTTTTATATACTATTAATAGAAATATTTGGTTAGTTTAGGTACTATTCTCCTTTACTTTTAAAGTGGAAGGAGGTGAAATTATGAGAACGAAAGACGAATATCTTTGTACTATCATAATACTCCTTATTATTGTGATTTTAATCATTCTAATAAAAATAGTACCAACTGTATAAGTCGGTACTTGAACAATTTTTTGGAATAGTACCTAACTCTGCAAAACTAGGTATTCCTTTTTTATTTTATGCAAGTTTCCTTGGCATATTCATAATAGCATATTTTATTGTTTTTGTCAAAAGGCTTTTTGTATTTGATTTTAAAATAAAAGTAGTAAATTAGTAATAAACTGGTATCGAAAACTTTTGTAAAAGCCTATAAATAAAGGCTTTTATAGTTAAATTACAATTTTTATTTCAAAAATAAATTACTTAGAAGCTCCTACTTGTTTTTTTAACTGATATACAGATACATGTTTTGACTTTTGTGCAGTATCATAATAAGGTCTTAAAGTGGAAGCATCAACAAATAATTCACCAATATGATTAGGACTGAATGACATCAAGTCTAAACCATAACCATATGTTTGATAAACTCTAATACAATCTAAAAAAGAATCTAAGCTTTCTAAATCGATATAACCTCTATCTTTAAGATCAATTAGAATTGCATTTTCCTTATAAATCTCACTATCTATAAGATTATAACCAATACCATCAACACCAATACATTGTCCATCAATATGTGTACTATGACAAAACACAGAGCGAACTTCATAGGTTGTACATTTTCGAATTGTACCTATAAAAATTTGATCTTTGTTCATCAAAATCCCCCCTTGTTGTTTTATTATATAGGAAAATGGTTAAAAATATAACAAATATATCTTTAAACTATATATATTTTTTTTGATTCGTGATATCATAAAACCAGTAAAAAGCACTTTAGCACGGAAATATTCTAATTAGAATGAATGTTTGATGAGTCATCAAATAAATCGTAATGTTAACATAAAGATTCCATATGTCAATGTATGAAAGTACACTTCATGTAACTTCGATACAATCTCCATATGTAAAATCATTTGGTATTGTGCTTTTTACAACAATTTTAGTAGGTGAACTTATGGCAAACGAATATTTCAAATATTGCACGAAAGAACAAGAGCAAGAATTTTTGCTATCCTTACAATTAATTGAAAAAAATCCACTAAAAACATTATATAGTATTAGTAATCATATAGAAAAACATTATGAATATTTAGAAATTCCAAAAAAAGATGGAAGAAAACGAAAACTCATGGTTCCAGATACTTTATTAAAAACTGTCCAAAAAAATATATTAAAACATGTATTGTATGGAATGAAAATTTCTCCATACGCAAAAGCCTATCAAAAAGGAAACAATATCGTTTCAAATGCTTTACCACATGTAAATCAACCAATGATTTTAAAATTAGATATCAAAAACTTTTTTAATCATATTACGTTTGAACAAATAAAAAGTCTAGTATTTAAAGAAGAATACTTTCCAGAATCCATCTCAACCTTATTAACCATACTTTGCAGTTATCATGGATATCTTCCACAAGGAGCACCAACATCACCAGCAATTTCTAATATCATTTTAAAAGAATTTGATGAAACAGTAGGGAAGTGGTGTCAAAAAAGGCAAATCAATTATACGAGATATTGTGATGATTTAACATTTTCAGGACAACTAAAAAAGCAAGAAATAATTGATTTTATCAAACTAGAACTTAGTAAAATGGGATTTCAATTAAATTCCAAGAAAACAAAATTATTAACGAAAAAAAATAGACAAATCATTACAGGCATTGTTGTGAATAATCAATTAAATGCGCCAAGAAAATACCGAAAAGAAATTAGAAAACAAATTTATTATTGCAAAAAGTTTGGAATCGAAAACCATTTAAAATATCATCACTTAGATATTGATGTGGAAAATTATAAAAACACGTTAAAAGGAAAAATAGTATTTGTATTACAAATTAACCCTAATGATCAAGAATTTAAAAACTACTTAAAATGGATATCATAAAATTCCATTTTTTTCTTGTCTTATTTTGAAAACTTTCCTATAATAGAAGTACTAGGAAGTGGTTGTATGAAAAAACCTGAACTTTTAGCGCCCGCAGGCAACATGGAGAGCCTTAAAATTGCCATAGAAGCAGGCTGTGATGCCGTGTATCTAGGAGGTCATATGTTTGGAGCAAGAAGCTTTGCTTTAAACTTTTCTAATGAAGAAATAAAAGAAGCTGTGAAATATGCTCACCTTTATGGCGTAAAAATATATATAACAGTGAACACATTAGTTTATGAAGATGAAGTAGAAACATTTATGAACTACATCGATTTTTTATATCGAGCAAATGTAGATGCCGTGATTATTCAAGATTTAGGAATGCTTGATTTAGTAAGACAAACATATCCCTTATTGGAAGTACATGCATCTACTCAAATGCATATTCATAACTTAGAAGGTGTAAAGTTAATAGAAAAATTAGGCGTTAAAAGAGCCGTTTTAGCTCGTGAAACAGATATTGATTTGATCAAAGAAATTAAAAAAAATACAAATATTGAACTAGAAATCTTCGTTCATGGAGCATTATGTATTAGTTATTCAGGACAATGTTTAATTTCAAGTTTGATAGGAGGAAGAAGTGGGAATAGAGGGTCATGTGCAGGTAGTTGTAGACAAAAATATGACCTGATTGTAGACCAAAAAAAAATAAACAAAGAGGAATATTTACTTAGTACAAAAGACCTAAATACATTAGAGCACTTAGGAGAACTGATTGAATCTGGTGTCGAAAGCTTTAAAATAGAAGGACGAATGAAACGTCCAGAATATGTCTATTTAGTAGTAAAATTATATCGTAAAGCAATTGACGAATATTGTAAAAATAAAAAAATACAAATGAATGAAAATGATATATTAGAATTAAAAAAAATATTTAACCGTGAATTTACCAAAGGATTTCTTTTTCATGAAAAAGAAACCGATTTAATGAATCAAAAAAGACCAAATCATATGGGAATTCCAATTGGAAAAGTGATTGATTACCGAAAAGGAGTTGTCACAATTCAATTGTACTCTAGATTACAAAATGGAGATGGAATTCGAATATTAGGCAAAAACGATTCTGGGACAATTGTAACCAAAATCTTACAAAATAAAAAGCAGAAAAAGCAAGTGGAAAAAGGAATCATAGAAATTCCATATAAAGAATCAGTCCAAATCGGAAACACAGTTTTAAAAACAACTGATAAAAAACAACTAGAAGAAATCAACAAAATATTTTCTAATAAGAATAGAAAAGTACCAATTACATTAGAATTAGAATTAATAAAGAATCAAAAACCAAAAATAAGACTATTTGATGGGAAGAATAAAATAGAAATAATTGGAGACAATAATGTAGAAGCCGCGATAAAAACACCATTATCGTTAGAACGAATCCAAGAACAAATTTCAAAATTCGGAGATTCTGTTTATCAAGTAACAAAAATGGATATAAAAAAAGACCCTGAAATCTTTATTTCAATTAAAGAACTTAACGAATTACGAAGAAAAGCAATTGTAACATTAAATGAAAAACGTTGCTATTCTTATCCATATAAAAAGTGTGGATATCAAAGAGAAGTCCCTGATTTTCCTGTGGAAAAAGTAAAAACAGCTTTAATTTGTTCAGAAAACCACTATAAAACTGTGGAAAAAGAAAATCTAAAATACATATATGTGGAAAATGAAGAACTTTTTCAAATTCATAAAACGAAAACCTGTGTAATTCAAAAACTACCACGAGTTTTACACCACATAAAACCAAATCAAAACTTAGTGTTAGTAGGAGAATTAGGAAGTATTTTTGCTTATCCACAAGTATTTACAGATTGGTCTTTGAACGTCGTCAATTCCTATAGCGCAGCTTTTTTGTTCTCTCTAGGAGTCAAAAAAGTAACACTATCTTATGAATTAGATGAAAAAAGAATGCAATTATTAATAACAGCTTATAAAAAAAGATATCATGCACATCCTAATTTAGAACTCATTATTTATGGAAACGAAGAAGTAATGATTAGTAAATTTCATTTATTAAAACAATTTCATATCACAAATAAAATAGGATATCTAAAAGATCGTTTTTCAAATCTTTATCCCATTTATGAAGAATCAAACTTTATGAAAATATATAGTCCAAAACCTAGAAAGATGTTTTCTATAGATTATTATGACCTTGGAATTAACTCGTTACGATATCAATTTTTAGAAGAATCAGAAGAACAAATAAAGAAGGTGATGAAAAATGACTTATCAAGAAAAAATAGAACAATTAAAAGAATGGATTCATGAATCAAAAAAAATAGTCATATTTACAGGAGCAGGCATTTCAACTCCATCTGGAATTCCAGACTTTAGAAGTGCGAATGGACTATATAAAAAAAAATCAAATGTTTCTCCAGAAGAAATATTAAGTCACCATTATTTTATGTCTCATCCAGAGTCCTTTTATCAATTTTTAAAACGAGAAATGCTTTACCCAAACACAAAGCCTAATTTAGCCCATCTTTGGATTAAAGAACTAGAACAGACCCATGAAATAACAGTCATTACGCAAAACATCGATTCCTTACATGAAAAAGCCCATAGTACAAAAGTTCTTGAATTACATGGAAATATTCATGAATTTTACTGTATGGAATGCAAAAAAGAATATACAGAAGAAGTATTAAAAAAAGAATTACCGATCTGTGAATGTAAAGGATTAATTCGACCAAATGTGGTTTTATATGAAGAAGCATTAGATGATGACATTTTAAATGAAGCAATTTTTTCCATTTTACGTGCTGATATGGTTATTGTTATTGGTTCCTCTTTAGTTGTAAATCCAGCAGCGAATTTACTTTCTTATTATAATAAAGACAAATTTGTAATTATGAATAAAGATGAAACAGTATATGATTCATTTGCGAATTTGGTATTTCATGATGACATCATTAAAATTATGAAATCATTAAATAGATAATGTAAATGTTGTTTATTTTATAATTCAATAGAAATGTGATATTAATTTTTCAAAACAATTATTGAATTTTTATTATGATAGAACAGAATACTTAGATGAATATAAAAATAGTAAGTAATTTCGAAATATTTTATGATTTATGTTTATTAAAAAAATTGTTACTACTCAGCTATAAGGAATGAAAAAAATTTCTTTTTTTTCTGTATTTTGAAGGAATTAGGGATACTTACGAGGTATATTATCAATGAGGAAACAATATCTCATTGACAAGAACTAAGTACTCCTATATAATGTAGATATAGTCATTCCTCTAGCAAGGAGGAGTAGATGACCCAAAAATTATATGGATTAAAACACGATTTAAATTTTAAAAACATATTTAGTAGAAAAGGAAATTTAA
>CAJTLA010000016.1 GCA_910576985.1 uncultured Bacilli bacterium | reverse complement strand
TATAATAGAAGATTTGAGAATTTTGAAGAATTAGAACGTGAATTATTTGATTATGTAAATTGGTATAACAATATTCGTATTCATGGCTCGCTGGATTATCAGACTACAATTGTCCTTATAAAATTTGTCTAAAAAAATGTTGACAATCCATCTTTTAATAGATTGTTTGTTTGTATTGGCTGAGGTATGCCAACTTCTGCCCTTGCATCTAACTCTCTTTTGTTTTTCCACTCTATTAATAATTCTGCAGGATATTCATCTGTCCTTTTATTATCAACTTTGGCATGACATATTTTACATAGCCATATTCCATTATTTAAACTTCTAACATACTCTTCTGATAATGTTGAATCAAATCTTGGACCACCCTCCGAAACTGCATATATATGTGCTGCTTCACCAACATTTAAGAAACTCTTACCAGCAGCTCCAGAAATTAGAGCCAAACATTCTGGATTAGAACATCTATTTCCAGCCCTATTTGCAAGTATTTCTTTAGTAAATTCTTTTTGCTTAGTTCGTGCCATTATAATCACTTCCTGATAAAATTAAGTTTATTTTCATTTTATTAGTTTTAAATATTTCTTTAACATTTCTATTTCCAACTTAGTTATCAATTTAACAAAAACTGTATAATCGCCAGTTGTATGAGCCTTATCTAATGCTTCATAATATTCTAATCTATCTTCTTTTTTTATTATCACAGGATTATAACCATGATTCATTAAGTCCAAATTCATAAGTAACCTTGAAGTTCTGCCATTGCCATCTACAAATGGATGAATTTTAACTAATTCGCCATGTAATAAAGCAGCTTGAATAATTGGATGAAGTTCACTCCAATTTTCATAATTTAGGACTAACTTTTCCATGCATTCTGGTACTTTCAAATAATCTGGTGGAGTATGAGTAGCCCCTTTTATAGTAACATTTTCTCTTCTATATCTTCCTGCATTTTCATCATCAATATCTTTTAAAACTAATTGATGAATACCTTTGATATTCCACTCAGTAATCGGGTTATCTTCTTTTACCAAATCGTTTAAATATAAAATGGCTTTTTCATGATTGATAGCTTCCAAATGCTCTTTTATTGATTTTCCTCCAACTGTAATTCCCTCCAACACTACTTGTGTTTCTCTAAGTGTTAAAGTGTTACCTTCTATACCATTACTGTTATATGTCCATTCAAGATTAATCGATTCTTCTAATGATCTTAAAGTTTCTTTCGGTATTGGTCTTTTATTATCTAATTCTCTCTTTAATTGATCAACTTCATTAAAATAATTATCCTCTAAATCAATAATAAATTCTATGGAATCTGATTTGATAACTCGCTTATCCACAGGTTTTATTGCATCAACTGGAATATTCCAACTGTTTCCGTTTTTAACAGCTCCTTCAATTCTACCATTTTGTAATAATTGCCTTATTCTTCTTTCACTAATATTCCATTTTTTTACAGCTTCTTTAGTAGTCATAAAATCCATAACGCTTCACCTCTGTACATTATTATACCGTTACCGGTAGTTTTAGTCAACTGCATAAGACTAATTTTCATTCATATTTTATAATTTCATCTATAACATCTGATTTAACCGTTTGTTCAAATTTTTCACTTGCTTCTTTAAGTGTTTCTTCAGTTGTAGATACATAATAATTCTCAGTAGCTTCTATCTTACTATGTCCTAAAATATCTGCGATATCTCTAATTTCTCCACCATTTCTTAAACTCTTTGTTGCATAACTTCCTCGTAAATCATAAAATCTATAATTTACTATTCCTAACTCTGTATGAACAACTTTATATGGATATTTCACAATATCAGTTCCACTATAAGCACCATTTTCTTTTCTAAATACTAAATCAAGGTTTTCTAATAATTTAGATTTCCTAACTGTTTTAACAATTCTATATTCTATTGTTTTTCCATATTTATTTTTAACTTCTTCCAGATTATAATAATGATACTTTTTACCATATAACTTTCTAAAATGTTCTTGTTTCTTTTTATAATTTTTAAGAGCTACTAGTAGAGTGTCACAAATATACACTTTTCTTACTCCATTTATTGTTTTTGTTGTTCCCAAAAACCATTTTCCTTTTTCATCTTTAACTTTACTATAAGCATTATGCTCTATACTAATTATTCTATTTTCAAGATCAATATTATCCCAAGTTAGTGCACATACCTCACCACTTCTCATTCCTGTAAAGCATACAACTAAAAATGCACAGGTAAAGGTATCATTATTTTTAAATCTATTTTTCATCTTGAGTATAAATATGCCTTATAGTCTTTTTTTAATTGTTCTATGTGTGGCAAGCTTATAGTTATTGCTGGTTTATAATTAATAAATCCGAATATATCAGTTGTTACTCTAAATGAACATTTTATTACTTTTACGAAATTTTTTAAATATCCATAAGAATAATCACATCTTCTACATACATCTATTAAATATTTATTTAACTGATAACTTGTAATTGCATTAAGTCTATAATGACCTAAATAAATCTTTAAATACTTATTAACAATAACTGAACTGGTGTTAGTATTATTTGATTTTATAGAGGGATGGTATAACAATGTTAGAATACATAGTAGTATTGGATATATTACCCCTAACCAAAAATATAAGAATTACATAAGAAAAATTGCTTATACAAGTATTTGATTTGATGGAGGAATTGGAATAAATTCAAATACGATAAATTTGTGAATTTGTCCATAAAAATGTGTCTAAAAACTTGACATAAATCCACCTATAATGATTGCTATAAAAACACCTATTATTTGTATACTATTTAAAATCAATTCTATTAAATTATCCCATTCCATACCTTACCACCTCTCAATTTATTATTTTAACTATTTTCTACAATAAAGGATGTCAACAAATTTTATTTTGCTGGCATCCTTTAATTTTAATGGATTTTGTCCACATTTTATTCAATTGGTTGACAAACAACAAATTTGTTACCTTTTTGATTTTTTACTTTTCCCTTATTTTATCTTACTTTCCACAGCATTGTTTATATTTCTTGCCACTTCCACAAGGACAAACATCATTTCTTCCTACCTTTGCGACCCTTTTTGGTTGTTGTTTTTTTACTTTATTTTTGTCTTCTACAGCTTTTCCTTCTACAACTTGTTTACGTTCAATGTTTTGTCTTATTTCAGCACGTAACAAGTAAATTGTTGTTTCTTTATCAATTGTATTTAACATTTCATCAAATAAATCGAATCCTTCTTTGGTATAAGCTTGTAAAGGATTTTCTTGACCATATCCTCTTAAGTAAATTCCTTCACGTAAGTTAGACATTGTATTAATATGATCCATCCAATGCGTATCAATCACTCTTAACGTGATTGCTTTTTCAAATTCATTTTGGATTTCTTCTGGTATTGTTTTTAATTTTTCATCATATTCATTTACAACTCTATTATAAACGTTTTCTATTACTTCTTCTATAGTTCTATTTTGAAGATCCGCTAAATCCATTTTATTTTTCAAAAGTTCATTCATTGCTTCTCTGATCTCGTCTAAGTCTTGATCTGTTAATTTACCTTCTGGCATAATATGTGATTCTACTAATTCTGTAATATAATCGCGAATCGTATTCAATATTGTTTCATGAATCGATTCAGAGTCTAAAATTTCATTTCTTCGATCATAAATAATCTCACGTTGCTCATTAATCACATTATCATACTCTAGTAATGTTTTTCTAACATCAAAGTTATTTCCTTCTACACGTTTTTGTGCAGATTCTATAGAGCCTGATAACATCTTGTTGCGAATAGATGCTTCTCCATCAAATCCGACTTTGGCTAATAACATTTTTGCACGGTCTGTTCCAAAACGGACCATTAATTCATCTTCAAATGAAACACAAAATTGTGAAAATCCAGGATCCCCTTGACGACCAGAACGTCCACGTAACTGGTTATCAATACGTCGAGATTCATGTCGTTCTGTTCCAATAACAGCCAGTCCTCCTAATTCTTTTACTTCGTCTGTTAGTTTGATGTCAGTTCCACGCCCTGCCATATTGGTTGCGATAGTAACAGCTCCTTTTGAACCTGCTTTCGCGATAATCTCTGCTTCACGTGCGTTATTTTTCGCATTTAATACTTCATGTGGAATTTTCTTTTTCTTTAGCATTGAACTGATCAGTTCACTTGTTTCTACTGCTACGGTTCCTACTAATACTGGTTGCCCTTTCTGATGCCGTTCTTCTATTTCGTCTACAATTGCTTTATATTTTCCTTTTGCAGTTGCGAAAATAAGGTCTCCATAATCTTTTCTAAGAACTGGTTTATTGGTTGGTATACAGATAACATACATATTATAGATATCTCTAAATTCTTCTTCTTCTGTTTTTGCTGTTCCTGTCATTCCTGCAAGTTTTTGATACATTCTAAACAAGTTCTGAAATGTAATTGTTGCCAATGTTTTTGTTTCTTCTTGAATTTCGACACCTTCTTTGGCTTCTATTGCTTGATGAAGTCCTTCTGAATAAGTACGTCCTTTCATCAAACGTCCTGTAAATTGATCGACAATAATTACTTCTCCATCTTTGACTACATAATCAAAGTCTTTTTTCATTGAATAATTGGCTTTTAAAGCCTGGTTAATGAAATGAACTAAATTTGTATTTTTTATATCATATAGATTATCTACTTGGAAATTTTTTTCTGCTTCGCTAATTCCTTCTTCATCTAGAATTACCGCTTTGGTTTTTTCATCATATATATATCCATTATTTTCCTTTAATTTTTTTACAAAGCGGTCTGTATCTATATATAAGTTAGCAGATTTCATATAACCACCTGAAATAATGAGTGGCGTTCTTGCTTCATCAATTAATACGGAATCCACTTCGTCTACAATTGCGAAATTAAGTGGGCGCTGCACACGATCATTTGCTCTTACCACCATGTTATCTCTTAAATAGTCAAATCCAATTTCGTTATTTGTAGAATATACAATATCACATTCATATACTTCTTTTTTTTCACTTGGTGTTAATTCACGGTAATTAACTCCTACAGTAAGGCCTAAAAAGCGATAAATAGATCCCATCCATTCTGCATCACGTCCTGCTAAATATTCGTTTACTGTAATGACATGAACACCTTTTCCTGTTAAGGCATTTAAATAAGCTGGTAAAATACAAGTCAACGTTTTTCCTTCTCCTGTTTTCATTTCTGCAATGTTACCATAGTGAATTGCAAGTCCTCCTAAAATTTGGACATAATATGGTTTTTCTCCGATCACACGATAAGCTGCTTCTCTTGCAACTGCGAAAGCTTCTTCTTTAATATCTTCTAAGGTTTCCCCATTTTGTAGTCTATTTTTAAATTCATCTGTTTTGTTTTGAAGCTGCTCGTCTGTTAATTTGGCAATCTCATCATCTAAAGCAATTACTTTGTTTGCAATTTTTTTAAATGATTCTAATTCTTTATATTCATGATCAAATATTTTCTTTAAAAATCTCATTTATTATCTATCCTTTCAACTTATAACTATTATTTTATCAAAAAATAAAGAAAAATCATAGCATTTTAGTATAATTTAGGCGATTTCTCGTCTTTCTGCATTCTATGATTTTTAACTATTGCAAATGTTTTAATTCCTATATTATAAAAATATGAAGCTTTTTGATTTAGATTGCGATTTTTTTTATTTTGTATAGAAAATTATATTAAAATAAGGCAGTTTTGCCTTATTTCGTTTCTATAATCCCATAGTCTCCATCTTGCCTACGATATAGGACAGAAACTTTATCGGTTTCTGCATCCTTAAAAATATAAAAAGCATGATCCAGTAAATTCATTTGAAGAATGGCTTCTTCTTCATTCATTGGTTTCATTTCTATTGATTTTCTTTTTACAACTTGGGTTTCGTCTTGTTCTATATCGGTTTCAAATTCCATAATAAAATCAATGACTGGTGATTTTTTATTATTTCGTTTCATTCTCGTTTTGTTTTTTCGGATTTGTCTTTCTAATTTATCAGACGCTAAATCAATTGCTGCATAAAGATCTTTATCTTTTACTTCCCCTCTTAAAATGAATTTTTTTGCAGGGATGGTTACTTCTACAATTTGGTTAATTCCTTGTACTCTCACAAATACATTCGCTGTAAGGTTTTCAGGATTTTCAAAATATTTGTCTAGTCTTCCTATTTTTTCCTCAATATAATTTTTGATTGGTTCTGTTACTTTTACTTTGTCACCATGAATATTAAATTTCATAATTATAATCCTCCTTTATATTCCTATTATATCATGTTTTTTGTGATTCGTTTCATTTTAGCAGAAAAAAACTACCTATACTAAGGCAGTTTTAATCTCTACTACATTCTTCGCTTGAAGTCCTTTGTCAGTTCTAACTAATTCAAACTCAACATATTGACCCTCAACTAAAGTTTTGTAGCCTTCTGATAGAATAGCTGAATAATGGACAAAGATATCTTCATTATCTTTATATTCAATAAATCCAAAACCTTTGTCATTATTAAACCATTTAACTTTTCCTGTCACACTAACACATCTCCCTTCCACTTATTCTCCCCTACAATCTAACTATAACCTTTTTTCGTCAGTAATTCAAGAATTTTCGATTTCTAAATTTCGACAATTTTCGACAAAACTGACTATCAAAGGCGCATTTATTATAACATTACTATATTTTTATGGCATTTTCCATACACGAATGACGTATTTTTTTACATGAATGCGAAAAAAGTAGATAAATTATAGCATGTCAAAAAAATCAATTATAGATTGGAACAATCCTAAGTTCTAATCCAAAATTAATATGATAGTTATGTTACAATGAAAAAGAAATAGGGAAAGAAGTGGTAATAGTGAAGGATTTTTTAATTCAGCATTCTTTACAATTGATTAAGAAATATAATCCTACTATTGATGATACTACAATATCAGAAATTGAATATGGGTTACTTGGAATCTATTTAACAATAACGAAGGTAATCGTAATACTGCTATTAGCGTGGTTTCTAAATATTATTTTTGAAGTAATCATATTTATGGTTATATTCAATATTATTAGGACATGTTCATTTGGCTTACACGCTACTAAAAGTTGGATTTGTTTATTAACTTCAACAGTCATCTTTATACTAACTCCATTAATATGTAAATACATAATCCTACCAGATAATGTAAAATGGATTATTAGTGCGATTACAATTTTCTTTATTTATAAAAATAGTCCTGCTGATACATACAAAAGACCTATCATTAATCCGACAAGGAGAAAAGTTTATAAGCTTCTTGCTACTACTATTGCTATCATTTTTGGAATACTTGCTTTATGTATTAGTAGTAGTTTCTATTCCAACTGTTTCATTTTCGCACCTATTGTACAATGTTTTCTAATTTCTCCTATGGTATATAAATTTTTCCATTTACCATATGATAATTACAAAACATATCTTGCTAATGTAAACAATACATAGAGAGGAGAATATAATATGAAATTTTTTGCTTCAATTTTAAAAGCATTAGGACTAGGATCTGCAAATATGGGGAGTCAAGCATGTATGATATTTATGATCGACGAACCAGAATGTCCAAAAAGTTTAATCAAATAACATTTAACTACAAACAAGCTATTGTATCTATGCAATAGTTTTTTTATGAATTCAAAAAACTATTAGATCGTGTTTTTTAATCTAATAGTTTTATTTTAATTTTGATATGTTAATAATTAATTGTTGTGTAAACTCATCATGTGAAATATGCTTTTCATTTTTTAGTAAACGATTTCCTGATACCAGTTTCTTTACTAATGTTAGTCCATATCCATGATTGCCACCTTTTGTACTGAATCCTTTATCTTCCATATGCTCGATATCAATAGTCCCTTCAAAATTATTAGTAACAAAAATGGATAATTTCTTTCCTTCCACACTCATTTCAAAATCAATGAATTTTTCATCTAAATTTTCTACTGCCTCAATGGCATTATCTAAAAATACTCCTACGATTTTACAAATGTCTAACATTGTTTGTTCTCCAAGTTCAATTAACTGAACAGTACGAATCGATTTATCTACACTTAAATCAAAGTCAATATTTTTGGATTTCATTAATAGCATTTTCGAATAAACTAAACCTCTTAATCCACCTTCTGGTATTATCATAGACTGTCCCATTAAATTTTCGTTATCTTGTAATTCATTTTCTACAATCTTATCAATATAACTAATAATATTCTTTTCTTTGCTCTTCACCATGTTTCTGATTGTTAGTAATTGATTTTTATTTTCATGATTACTTACTCTGTAATTATTTAGAATGTCTTCATATTCTTTTAAACTCGTAATCGTAGTGTTATATTTATTAAAAATTTCAATATAATCATTTTTATTTTTCCAAACCATAATAATCATCATGAAGTATATCAATGTTGTAGCAATATTAAATATCAACATTGTTTTAAATTCTAATTTATAATAAGCACTTGCAGTAAAGAAATTTACTAATGTAACTAAAGTTAAAATAATAACAATAAATTGAATATTTCTAATATTCTTAGTAATTCTTACACAAAACGAATATAACTTCGCAAAAACATTAAATTGTGCTAACAATATTACAATGGTTGCTATACAAACATTTGCTAAAATTGTAGAAAACTGAGTAGTTTCTATAAAATCGCTACCAGATTCAAACATAACAGAAATAATAATTGCAAATATAGTTTCTGCTATCATTGTCATTAACTGTGAAATCAAAGCTGCGATAATTCCTTTCTTAAATTCCAATTGAAATAAATAACTACAAGCAATCATAAAGATAATTGTCACTGAAATAATTCTAAGAAATTTGTTTACCATATAATAATTCAATATGATAAAGGAAATTAAACCAAGGAGGATAATCCAAAATCTTTTACTTTTAAAATCCAAACGTTTATTCAACAATTTACACCAAACGTAAAAAGTTGAAACTACCACTGCTAAAGTCATTAATATATTTTCTACTACGTCCAACATACTACTCCACCAACTCCTCTACGTTAAATCTGGTCGAAATCAGATCCACTTTCATTCTATTGTCAAAAACAACCAAATGCTCTTTTTTATTAATGCTTACAATTCTTTTTTTATTAATTAAGCAAGCTCTATGTGTTTGAATAAAATTTTCATCTAAATTTTTTTGAAAATATACTAGTGGCTTCGACACCTTATATTCTCCAAAATCGGTAACCACGATTGATTTTCTACTCAAACTATCTTTTGTGATGTATAAAATGTTATGAAACGAAAGCACATATAATACTCCATGATCTTCTATTTTTAGACTTTTTCTTCTTTCTAAGGTCGAAATTGCCTTCTGAATGTTATATTGTAATCTGCTTTTGTAATCATCAAATTTGTTAATAAATGCAAGAAATGTAATATCCTTAGATAGTAACCTTGACCCCAGTTCTTCATGTCCTGTAATAAAGATTATTGCACTATCTTCGTCTTTGTGCCGAATAATTCGTGCTACATCAATTCCTGTTCTGGTTGGGGTCTCAATATCTAAAATATAAATTTTAAACGAGAGCTTTTGATTGACTATTTTCATGAATTTTTCATCGTAATCATCATATAAATAAGTTTTATACTCTAAATTTTTGGAAATCATAAACGATTCTACAACCTCTAAAATACTGCTTCTCATTTCTGGATTATCATCACAAATAATGAAATTAATCATATTGCCACTCCTAACTTAAACAATGATTGATCACTATAATAGGTTACCGTTTGCTATCTAATAAATATTACCATAATTTACCAAATATCGCAACCAATTAAAACAGAGAACATCCTGATAGACACTCTTCTAAACACCTCCAATTACCCCTTTATGTCGCAGATAAATCTTTCTAATCCAATCTACTGGAACTACTAAAAGCGCTAATAATATGGTAATTTCAAATTCTTTTAAAGTAAGTCCTGCTGTTCTAAACAAAGAGCCTCCATAATAAATTAGTAAAATTTGAACAATGATGATAAATAAAATAACAATAATAAATATTTTATTTCGGAAAAGATAAGCCAATAAATTAAGTCGCTCTGTTCTTGCATTAAAGCTATTAAATATTCCAATAAATATGAATAATCCAAAGAAAGCAGTCATTAAATATCTGTTTGCTTCATCTAATCGATATAAATTATGAATCCATGGAGAACTTAAAAAGAAAACGCACAATAACGCAGAGAACAAACCTGTAAATAGTATTTCACCCATCATATAAGAATTAATAATAGCCTCATTTTTTTTCTTTGGATATTCATTCATATACTCTCTTAATGGAGGCTCAAATGCGAATGCTAATCCAGCTAATGTGTCCATAACCATATTAATCCACAACATTTGAATCACTGTTACTGGAGTTTGTACCCCAATAAATGGTCCTATAATGGATAAACTTATTGCGCAAAAGTTAACTGTTAATTGAAAGATAATAAATTTTCGAATGCTTTTAAAAATGGTTCTTCCAAATAAAATTGCTTTTGAAATTGATAAAAAGTTATCATCTAATATTACAATATCACTTGCTTCTTTGGTTACTTCTGTTCCACTTCCCATCGCAAATCCTACATCTGCTCTTTTTAATGCAGGAGCGTCATTCACTCCATCTCCTGTCATTCCTACTACCAATCCTATCTCTTGAGAAAGTCGCACTAATCTACTTTTATCTTGAGGAAGAGCCCGTGCTACTACTCTTAATTTTGGTAAAATTCTTTTTATTTCTTCATCACTTTTTGATTGTAATTCATCACTGGTTAGTATGATATCAGAATTACTCGTTAATAGTCCTACTTCTTTTGCAATTGCAATTGCAGTATCTTTATTATCCCCTGTAATCATTACAGTTTCTATATGTGCATCATGTACTAATTTCACCCCTTCAATCGCATCACTACGTACTTCATCTTTAATAAATAATAAACCAACAAATGTTAAATCTCTAAAAAAATCACTTGAAAAATTGTTACTTGTTGCTAAAGCAATGACTCGTATTCCTCTTTTGGTCATTTGATCAATTTGCGACATTACTTTGTTTTTTTCATAAAAGCTTCGTTTTTCCCCTTGGTCATTATAAAATTTTGTACAAAAAGGAAGAATTTTTTCTGGGGCTCCTTTGATTAAGTTCAATTTTACTCCATTATCTATTGTCGTTATTGCATATTTGTTTTTACTGTCAAATGGAATCGTGTTTATTTTTGTTATTTTTCCACAGTCTTGTGTTTTTATGAATTCAAGTAAAGCTCTATCAGTAATATTTCCTCCTATAGCTTTTTGGTTTTCCACATCATAAGTACTTGCATTGTTATAAATAATTGAAGTAGAAACAATTTTATGGAGTGCGGGAACTTGTTTGAGTTCTAATTCTGTGGAAAAGTTTTTTAATGATCCAGATAAGTATCCAATCACTTCTAGTTTTCCTTTGGTAAGTGTTCCTGTTTTATCTGTAAATAAGATATTTAAACTTCCAGCTGTTTCTATTCCCATTAATTTTCTAACTAATACATTATTTTTAAGCATTCTTTTCATATTTGATGAAAGTACCAATGTAATCATCATAGGTAGTCCTTCTGGTACCGCTACTACAATAATGGTAACACTTAGTGTTAAAGCATATAATATATGCCCAAACATAATTGGAAAGTTTGTCAAAGTAGATATAATTGTTGACATTTGAAAATGGTTTTGAATTACAATTGCTGAAAATAAATAAGAAATGGATACTAAAATCGCTCCTGCATATCCAATACGACTAATAAACTTGGCTAACTCTCGCAATTTAATTTTTAAAGGACTTTCTGGTTGCTTTTCTTGTAATTCGCTTGCGAGTTTTCCATAAAATGTATCATCTCCTACTTTTGTTACGATCATAGATCCTGTTTTTGAATATACAACGGTTCCACGATAAACTAAGTTTTTTTCTGTTCCTTCCATAGTAATTGATTCTACTGCTTCTTTATATGCTTCTTTTGTTTCTCCATTGAGTGCAGATTCATCTACTGTGATTTCTCCTTCAATCATTTTTCCATCTGCTGGGATTTTATCTCCAGATTCTAATAAAACAATATCTCCTACAACGATTTCTTCTATTGGAAGTTCTATTACTTTTCCGCTTCTTCTAACACGACATTTAATCTTTGATGATTCTTCTTGTAATTTGGCAAAGGCTTGTTCGCTTCCATATTCTGAAATGGTAGAAATAAATGAGGCTAGAAAAATTGCGATTACAATTCCTACAGTCTCATACCAATCAAAGTTTTGAATTAAAAAAATCGTTTTAATTGCTAAAGCAATTAACAAGATTTTAATGATTGGATCTCCTAATGTTCCTAATAATATTCTTAAAAAACTATCTTGTTTTTTAGAAGTAATTCGATTGCTTCCATATTTACTACGATTTTCTGCTACTTGTTTCTCTGTAAGTCCTGCTTCAATTTGTTTTTTCATAAGTACCCTCCTACACTTTTACTATATTAAGTGTTTGGTTTTAATAGGATAAATAATGTACGACAAATTTTATAAAATTTTAATTTTTTTATTAAAATGTTAGGATTTCTGCTTATTTATGTTGAATAATATAAGTAGAGGATTTATCTACTTGACTCGATTATATATATCGATTATAATGTAGGTAACTTCTTTCTAAGTGCGAAAGGAGTCTATATGCAAGAAAAAATTTATGGAATAAAATATGATCCCAGTTTTAAAAACATCTTTTCAAATGAAAAGTACTTAATTATGTTTTTCAGTGATATATTTCATGAGAAGATATGCTCTATTCAGTATCGAAATAAGGAATCTATTAAAGAAAATAAAAATATGAGGTATGGAATCTGTGATCTATTGTTAGAAACTAATCAAGAAATCATTATTTTTGAATTGCAAAATCTAGATTTGAAAAATTTATCTCAAAGAATGGCAGTATATCCTGCCAGAATTTATGCGAGTAGAAATCCAGGTAAGCATTATCGTAATGTAAAACCTATTAAAGTTTTTATTATATTAAACTATCCTCATGGTTCCCCTCAGGTACTAAAGCAATATCGGCAATTAGAAATTCAAATGGGGGAAGAGTTTGGTAGGTATGCTGATGTTAGTATTTGGAACATTCAAGAAGCTTTAAAACAAAAAGATACAATTGATTATAAATATGCTCAATTGTTTAATTTAAGTGATTATTCAGTTCATGAAAGTATCAAAATTTTACAAGTTTTAAAAAATGAAAATAAATTTCGACCAATTATAGAAAAAATAGAATTGTATAATCAGGATTTAGAAAGTTATCAACAATTAAAGGAGGCTGAAAGTATGCAAATGACATTTGATGAAGCTACTGCTATGATTAAACTTGATGCTCTTAATATGGGGATTCAAAAGGGTGAAAAACGTGGAGAAAAACGTGGATTGAAACGTGGAAAACTTGATGAGCAAGTTAGAATTATAAAAAATATGTTATTAAAAGATTTTCCAGTTCAAGCAATCATGGAAATTGCCAATGCTTCAGAACAATTAATATATAAATGTCAAAAGGAACTTAGCAAAAGCTAAGTTCTTTAACATTTTTCTTATAATATCATACATTATATTGACTATATTATTGGAGTGATGTATATGTCATTAAATGAATTGCAGCTTGAAGAATATGGTATTGTAAAGACCATTCATGCTACAGATAAGATGAAAAGACGTTTTTTGGATTTGGGAATTGTTCCTAATACCAAGATTAAATGTCTCTATCGAAGTCCTTTTAAAGATCCTACTGCTTATTCTATTCGTGGAACTGTTATTGCTTTACGAGCGGAAGATGCTAATATGATTGAAATTATTAGAATGGAGGAGTCTTCATGGGATTAACTTCATCTTCAACTGGTTTTAAATCAGTTGATAAAGATTTTAATATATCAAAATCAAATAAAGTTATTGCTTTGGCTGGTAATCCTAATGTTGGAAAAAGTACAGTTTTTAATGAGTTAACTGGATTAAATCAGCATACTGGGAACTGGCCTGGGAAAACAGTATCAAATGCGCAAGGAAAATATTCTTATGGAAATGAAGAATTTACACTTATTGATTTGCCAGGAACTTATTCATTGCTTTCTAGTTCTGTGGAAGAAGAGATTGCCCGTGATTTCATTTGTTTTGAAAATCCTGATACAACCATTATTGTGGCAGATGCTACTAATTTAGAGCGTAATTTAAATTTAATATTACAAATCACAGAATTGACTGATCATGCTGTTTTATGTTTAAATTTATTAGATGAGGCTCAGAAAAAAAAGATTGACATTGATTTTACAAAACTTTCTTATTCGCTTGGAATATTTGTAGTAGGTACGAGTGCTAGAAATCATCAAGGTTTAAATGAGTTAATGGAAAAGGTAAAAATTGTCAGTCACACTGATCTTGAGTTTAAACCTTTTGAAGTTTCTTATTCTGAAATTATTGAGACTGCTATTTCAATGATACAATCCGAAATAGAATGTTTAATACATGATTCTAAAAAAAGTCGTTGGATTAGTTTACAATTATTAGATCGAAATACTTCTCTTTCTAAGTCTTTACAGGAACATTTACAAATTGACATTTTAGAAAATAAGTCTTTAAAGATTGCAATCGAAGAGGCGCATCGTTATTTAAAGGAACAAAATATTATTGATGTCAGTGATGAAATTGTTTCTACTATTGTTAGGGAAAGTGAGCGAATTTATAAAAATTGTGTTACGATTCATAATGAAAAATATAATGAAAAAACAGAAAAGATAGATTGTTTTATTACTTCTAAGTGGTTTGGTATTCCACTTATGCTGTTGCTACTAGGAGGTATTTTTTGGCTTACCATCGTTGGATCTAATTATCCTTCTGAATTGTTATCTAATTTGTTATTTGGAATTCAACCATATTTTGTAGATTTTTTGAATTGGATTCATGTGCCTAGTTGGATTTTAGATCCCTTAGTGTATGGGGTTTATCAGACATTAGCTTGGGTAGTTTCAGTTATGCTTCCTCCTATGGCAATTTTCTTTCCTTTATTTACATTATTGGAAGATTCTGGTTTTCTACCTAGAATTGCTTTTAATATGGATCATTTGTTTCATAAGGCTTCTTGCCATGGAAAACAGTCGCTTACTATGTGTATGGGATTTGGTTGTAATGCTTGTGGTGTTGTTGGCTGTAGAATTATCGATTCGCCTAGAGAACGGTTAATTGCAATTATTACAAATAATTTTGTTCCTTGTAATGGACGTTTTCCTACCTTAATTGCGATTATCACTATGTTTTTTATTGGTACACATTCAAATCCTTTGATTTCTAGTTTTATTCTTACTATGATTATTTTGCTTGGCATTCTTATGACACTTATGGTGTCAAAATTGTTGTCAAAAACAGCGCTTAAAGGTTTACCATCCTCGTTTGTTTTGGAGTTGCCTCCATATCGAAAGCCTCAAATTGGAAAGGTGATTGTAAGATCAATTTTTGATAGAACTATTTTTGTACTAGGAAGGGCTATGGTTATTGCTGCTCCTGCTGGTTTACTAATTTGGTTGCTAGCAAACATTCATCTTGGTGATCTTTCTATTTTAGCGCATTTAACTTCTTTTTTGGATCCCTTTGCAAAAGTAATTGGGTTAGATGGTGTTATTTTAATGGCTTTTATTTTAGGTTTTCCTGCGAATGAAATTGTGATACCAATTATTATTATGAGTTATTTGGCTACAAATACATTAGTTGAGTTTGATAGTTTGTTTGCTTTGAAAGATTTATTAGTAAATAATGGTTGGACGGTTGTGACTGCGCTTTGTGCTCTCATTTTCACGTTATTTCATTTTCCATGTGGTACTACTTGTCTTACCATAAAGAAAGAGACTGGAAGTTTAAAGTGGACTATGATTTCTATTTTGTTACCTACTTTTATTGGAATTTTATTATGCTTTGTGATTAAGACAGTCAGTTTATTTATATAAAAAACTAGTTCTTTTTTGAAAACTAGTTTTTTTCTTTTTGTGATTCTAATAATCCATGCTTTTTTAAAATATAGTATATACAAGAGTAGCTTCTTCTTCCATAAAATTTACAAAAACGTCTTACACTTGCATTACTACGTTTATATAGGGCTACAATTTTTTCTTCTTCTTCTTTTGGAATCGCTTTATAGGAAGTTTTATTTTTGTTTCCATGTTCTATTTGGATACTGTTATTTAATATTTCTTTTTTAAGACGTAAAATATATTTTGGATGATATCCTGTAACATTTGCGATTTCTAAATATGTTAACATTGATTTTCCGTTTAGTTTCTCTTGTATTAGTTTTACAGTATCTGCTTTATTATATTTCATAAAAACCACCTATCTAAATTATACTATAAAAGGTAATATAATTTCAAGAGATAGTTTATTTTTTGTTTACATAATTGCATAGTTAAAATAATCTTTTTAGTCACTCTTAATTGTGTCTCATTTAATGTTCTTTTGACTGTCAGAACATTTCTCTGTAACAACTAACCAAGCATTACTACTCGGAACGAGATAACGCTGCGCGCACCACCATCAGCGATGTAAGTGCAGAACACTCCTGCATTCGACGTAGTATAGCTATAGCTACCGCCACGTTCGTACCACGGGAGACTCGAAGCGACGAAGGTGACGCTATCGGAATACCATCCGCTCGTCTCACTTAATGCATGTCCGTAACATATTCCTGAGTTACATGCCGTTGTTACTGACGTACTTGTATAATTATCATAGTATTTACTTGCTGGCAAGCTACTAAATCCTGATGATCTTACGCTACTATTATATACTCCCATTACGTATTCAAAAGCTCCTCCACTCATGTCGTATACTCCGTATATTGTTCCTGTTGTACTTGCTCCTGTTCCTCCTGGACTTACATTATATGCATTTGTACATGATGACGTTTCACTACTACTTGGCGCTCCATTACTGCAGCCTGTTATATAACTGTCTGATTTATTCTGATATACTTCCTTATTTGCTCCTGTATAACTACTGTTTCCATATTTTCCGTATTTACTTTGACTTAAGTACGCTACTGCTCCCCATTCACTATTCTTCATCATATGTGCATCTGCACTCGTACTGATTCCATAACTATTTCCTGACGCACTGAATTTCTGTGCTGTCGCAAACTGCGTACTTACATTCTGATTTCTTAGTGAACTTAAGTTTGGTTTTATTGTTGGTGCCCCAGCATCCCCTGTTGTCTCAAATTTTCCTACCCAAAACCCTGCTAATTGCGTACTTCCAAATGTAAATGCTGGATGTATTTTATAGTTGGTACTTGGACTTGTCTTACTTGTTGCTATGAAATTGATATTGATCCCTCCTGGTTGCGATTTGCTCCCTCCTGCATAACTTGTACCTAAATTTGTATACTGGTATTCATACCTTGGGATCCATACAAAATAGGCATTTATCGCACTTTCTGGTATTTCTTCTCCAACACTCACATTTCTATATTCTTCTGTTACACTTGCTGCGTTTGCCCACATCTGACTACTATAGTCATACCATTGATTTGACCCACTTCCATTTTCACTATCTGCTCTTATCCATGCACTTCCATTCCATTTTATTGGAATTAGTCCATTTGAAAGTGATGGCTTATTCGCTCCTGTTGTATCTACTATAGGAGCTTTTATTACGATTGTTTTACTTGCACTCGTTGAGAGTCCATTTTGGCCTGTTGCTGTACATGTTATCTCATGTGTTCCTACTGCTAGTGTACTTGTATTTGTTACTGTCGTACTTCCACTCTTACAAGCTACATTTCCTTCTCCACTGATACTCCATGTCACACTATTAAAGTATGTACTCTCTATTACATTACTTGCTCCCTGCATTATTGTTTCTGCTTCTGTTGATTTCGCTGTAAATATTGGTTTCGTTACATCTATTTTGTATTCGCCACTTTCTAGAGTTGTCGTATTTCCATACTCATCACTTCCTGTTAATTTGATACTGTATATACCACTTTCATTTAATGACACACTCGCGGTTGCACTTTTCCCACTTACTTCTACATTAGTTACTCCCTTTGACACTCCATCTTTGATTACTTCATAGGTAAATGTTTTTAAATTACTATTGTCTGTCGCTGTTACTGTGATTGTTTGATCCTGTGTCCATATTTCGCTTCCTACATTACTAAAGTTTAATATTGGTCCTTCTGCTTCTACTACTGTAAATTTTCTTGTTACTGTCTCTTCATTTCCTGCCCCATCTCTTGCTATGTATGTAATACTCTGTTCTCCTAATGTTGCTGTTAAACTTCCACGTGTTTCTATTTCTGGACTAAGATCCACATTATCTTTTACAGTTATTCCTTCTAATATGTTATATGTTGTTACTTCTGTCATCTTTATTACTGTATTTTCTGGTACTTCTATTGTTGGCTTTGTACTATCTATTTTATATGTCTTACTTAACGTATTTGTATGATTGTTATTATCACTTACTGTTGCAATTACTTCATAAATTCCTGTTTCATTTAACGTTAGTGTTTTCGTTAATCCTATCACACTTTCTTGTGATAATAGCTCTCCATCTCTTTTTATCTCATAACGGAACCCTGTTACTTTATTTGGTCTTACTTCACTTACACTAATAAATACTGATTTTTCTTTTACATATGTTTCATTACTTTCTGTCATTGTTATTACTGGTCTCATATTTAATACTGCTACAGTTCTTTCTACACTCACAGTTTTTTCATTATTACTTGTTTCATAAGTAATCACATATGTTCCTTCTATAGTCGTATCTATATAATCTACTACTCCATTATTTTTCTTTATTTCTGTTGTATATTCCAAAGAATCTCCACCCTTTGTTCTAGCTGTTGCTCCTAGCTCTTTATATGTTCCATTTAATTCCACATAAATGGTAGAATCTCCATTTAATGTTATTACTGGATCCTCTTTATTCAAAGATGGTGTTTCTCCTGTTTTATTATCTGTAATTTCTACTTTTTCTTCTGGTCCATTCGCACAATATTTTTTACTACAAATATTCTCTATAAAAATATTTCCATTATCATCAACATGCACATATCCATTTCCATCTATACGTCCACTTATTTTTACTAACTCATCTCTTTTTTTATTATTTACTGTCAGTAAAGTGAGTCTTTCTTGTTCATAAAAATATAATCTTGGAGCATAGAAATTATCATCATGATGATCGATTCTAACTGCTTCTACAATTCCATCTATACTTCTAAGAAAAGTAGCTCTTTCTGATTTTTCAATCACATTTAATACAATTGGAGCTACAATTAAAGCAATTACTCCAATGATTATGATTACTGCTAAAAGTTCTATTAGAGTAAAGGCTTTATTTTTTATGCCCCCCCCCTAGGTTACTATTTGTTACTTTCATATTCCTTCCTCCCAAAAAATTTCAAAAATTGAAATCTATTCTATAGATACAGTATAACTTTTTTTTATCAAACTTTGTCTTTTTGTAACTATATGGTTAATAAAAAAAGAGAACTCAAATTCTCTTACATATTACCACCAACCTTTTTTGATCTTGCTCTGTACAAGTAATTAAAGTTAATTGGTCTTTCTCTGTTTCATCTAAATAATAGGCTTCATATGGATGGACAGTTAAGATTTGTTCTACTTGATATTCTTTTTTTTCTCCATGATCATTGAATTGTAGCCTCATGCCAATTTTTATGTTATGTAGTGCATGAAATACTAAATCAATATTATGACCTGCAATGACTTTATTTTTTTGGTTTCCTTTCAGCAAGGTGGCAAATGAATCATCTATTTTATCTACTGTTCCTGTTTTTACCAAACGTTTAAAATCAAGCTCTGGAATTTCTAACTCTAATTTGTCTTCTCTTTTTTGCATTCCTATTTTTTCTTTTTGATAATTCATGAAGGAAATGGATTCTTCTTTTATATCATTTGTAGATATATAAATACATATGCTCATAATAATGAATAAACCTAATTTCTTTAAACAACGAACCATAATTTTTTACTTATTAAAAAGCCTATAATTCCAATAATAAATTGCCAATGATTTTTTTTGTGACTACTTGTATTTGGTAGCATTGGAACATTAATTTGTTCTATGGAAGCGGTTTTTCCAGATTCTACAGTTACTTTTTTCTTGGTGGTGTCTAATACATATCCTTCTAATGTTTTCAATTCTTTTACTTGATATTCACCAGGTGGTAAAATCCAAACAATTTTTCCATTCTGATCTGTGATTCGTTCATCTAATTTTTTCCCACTTTTATTATAAAGTCCAAATGTAACTCCTGGTAGAATGGTTCCATCTTGTGCTTTTTTCGTGACTTCTAATGTTCCTGTACATAAATAGTTTTCTATTTCTATTTCTTTTTTTGATTCGTCATTCATTTCAAATACGATTGGTACTATTTCTGAATATCCTTCTTTTCCTTTTGTTTCTACCAATTTATATTTACCATCTGGTAATCTTTTTGTGGTTGCATATCCACTTTTTGTGACAATTTTATCAATTAATTCTCCTTTTTGATAAATTATTTGCCCAAAATGTCCCATAATATCTTCTTCGGCATAAACCTCAAATTCTACTCCATTTTGGTTTTTCCATTCACCAGTATTGACAATTCCATTCCATACTTCTCCTACTTTATGAATTTTTAAAGAATTACCAATTACATTGATATCTACTTCAAAAGTAGGTAATTTTGATAGTCTTAATGTAGCTAATTTTTGTGATCCTTCTTGTCTATATAATAGTGTTACTTCATTATCATATTTTTTATATTTTCCTTTGATTTTCATATCTTTTATGAGTCTTTCACTCATTAGGGTATTATCTTCTATCCATATTCCATCTTGTAATATTTCAAATTGGTCTATGGCATGATTTTCATCTTTCAGAAATAATTTTTCTCCTTCATATGCAATAATTGTTTTTTGATTGAATGATGGCAGTTGTTTGCTCTTTTCTATCAAAGATAAAATCTCACTTTTTTCGTATTCTACATCATGTTCCATTTCACTTCCATCTGGTGCTAGATTCCAGACTACTTCAGATCCATAAATATATTCCCAAATAAGTTCTTGGGCAGCTAAGTAAAAAGAAGTAGTTTGATGTCCTGGATATTCATATCCATAATGTCCAATTGCTTCTACTCGTTCTTTTTGTTCATCAGATAAATAAGAGCCTGATAGTCCTTCTGTTACTAAATAATTTCCTGGTTTGGCTTGAATGCTTGGATTTAAGCAATAAGCAAGTTTTCCGTCTAAACGGAATATCGCTTCTTGATATACTTCTGTAGTTCCATCCTGAAGCGTATGAATGGAATACACATTGTTTAGATATTCATCTGTTAAGGTGGCTTCTTTGGCATGTGCTAGAACTGGCATTCCTATAAAAAGCCATAACATAAATATCATGATTTTTTTCATAAAATTCCTCCTTCCGCCATCACTCTATCAAAAATAAAATGGCTTGACAAATGAGAATTTTTTAAAATCTGTATTCAAATTTGTGCAAAATAATTTTATTTGTTATGCATTTTTTCTATAATTGATAAAAAAAAGAAAGAGGTTATTTATCTTTCTTTATCACTGAATTTTTTATTGTATTTAATACTGCATTGTTATCTCTAGATACAATATATACAAGATAACTTCCAATTTCTGTTTCCATTCTATTTTTTATAAGTGCATATTCTTGTGGTAAATAGGTACTCCATTTTTTTTCATAATCCTTCATATATTGATCTAGTCTTTTTTTAACTGTTTCTATTTTACCATCTTTTGGTCTTACTATAATATATAGGCTTGATTCCTCTTTTTTAGAGGAAATCAGTGCTTGATATTCTTCAATATTTTTTTCTTCTAAAGAAAATTGTTTTGCAAATGATTCTAAAGAAAGTTCTTTTGTATTCTCAAATAATAAAGCGTGACTACTTTCTTCAATTTGTTCCCAGACTTTTTCATTATCGTTTGATAAAATATAAATTAAGTAACCTTCATATTCTTTTTTCATGACGTTTTCTAGTTGTTCTTTTATTTCTTGTTCTGCTTCTTCTTTTTCACTGTATTCTTTTAATAGGTCTTGATAATATTCATCAATTTGTTTTTGTAATAAGTCTTTTTTATCTTCTGCTGGTTTTACAATGATATAAGAGGTTAGTGGCACAGTATTAATGTCACTTCTTTTTTCTTGTTTAAATATTAATTGTGCTTTTTTATCTTCATATGCAATATATTCTTTATTAATGTGTAATTCTTCTAAAGTATCGATTTCTATGTCTTCTAATGGTTCCAATTCTATTTGTTCTAATACTTCTTTTATTTTAGAGAGTTCTACTTTTGTTGTTTTTAGTGTAGAAATTTCTTTTTTTAATTTTTGTAAGTCAATTTTTGTATAAATTCCACAACCAGAAAAAAGTATTAAAATGCATGTAATGGTAAGTGCTAGTGTGAGTTGAATCATTCTTTTCATGATAATTCTTTTCTCCATAATCCATGTAAATTACAATATGCATAAACTGATTTTACAGGATGATTTATTTTAAATGTTACTTTTGGCTTTTTGTCTGGTTTTAAATATTCTATTGTAAATCCATGTTCTGTTTCTAGTACAATCCAATCAATTAGGTGTTCTTCATCCATTGGGTGTTCTATTTCTCCTACAGAAATGGTAATTTCATCATTTTTGTTTAAAATTACTGGCACATGTTTTTCTAAAGATGCATCGATTTCTCCTGGCACTAGTTCTTTCATTGTTTCATCACAGCATATAACTGGTCCATTCATATTTTTTATTTTTATAATGATATTCCCACAATGTTCGCATCTATAAAACTTCAAGGTTCATCCCTACTTTCCTAATTACTATTGTAAGAGAAAGTTTCTAGAAAGTCAATAAAAAGAGTATCTTTTGATACTCTAATTTGATTTTATTTTCTCAATATATTGATTTACTTTGGTTGACCAAGCGCTACTAGCAGCATATTTTGAATTCATTTGCTCAGGGGTAGTTAATCCTATTGCATAATAATTACGTGATAGGTTATCTATGAATCCGACAATTCCTTCATCTAATGTTGCATAATAACGATATGCTCCACCGTTACATTTCACAGTTCCACCTTTTTGTCCTCCTACGTTGTTGCATTGTTTTACAAGATTGCTACAATTCCATTTGCATCCTGTTTCTTCTAAAACAATTGCTAGCGCTAAATAGGGATCTACTCCATATTCTAATGATTTACTTGCAAATAAGTATCCTTTTCCTGTTAAGGTTGAGTTTAGAGATCGATCTAATTTGGCAGCTAATTCTTCTATCGTCATATTGTCATAGACAATATTTCGAATTGGTGTTTCGAAAGACTCCTCTACAATTGGTACTTCTACTGGTGTTGGTTCAATTTGAACAACTGCCGCAACTTCTGTTTCTCTAACAGATTGTGTAGATACCAAGTCTTCTTTCATTAGGCGTTTGACTGCTATAAAGCCTCCATAAATAATGCATATAGCGAAAAAACATCCTACTACTTGAACTCCTAGAATCATCTTCCTTTTCGAGTCTGTTTTCAAAAATTTTCACCTCTATTTTTCTTCCGGAAAACAATTTAATCATAACAAAATCTTTATTCATTGTCAAATTGACCGCAAAAAACAAATGTGGAAAATATTGGTTTTCTTTTATTTTTTTAAGGAATTCTAAGCACTTGACCTATTCTTAAATTATTGTCTGTTAATCCATTTAGTTCTTTGATTTTTGATACGGTTGTTCCATACTGGTTGGCTATTTTCCACAAGCTATCTCCATCTCTTACTGTATATGTTTGATTGGTTCCACTTTCACCACTTGGAACTTTTAATATTTGTCCTATGCTTAATGTATCATTTGTTAAGTTGTTGAGTGTTTTTAGTGTGTCAACTGTTGTGTCATATTTTCTAGCAATAGACCATAAGCTATCTCCATTTTTTACTGTGTAAGTGTTTTCTGAAATGATTGGTTTTTCTTTTGGTATCGTTAATACTTGACCTATACTTAAATTATCTCCTGTTAATCCATTTGCATTTTTTAATTCATTGATAGTAATACCAAATTGATTGGCTATTTTCCATAAGCTGTCTCCATTTTTTACTGTATAAGTGGTTTCACCTGTATTAGTCGTATTTGGTATTACTAGTATTTGACCAACTTTTAGGTTATCGTTTGTTAGGTTGTTGGCTGCTTTCAATTGGTTGATGGTAGTTCCAAAACGGTTGGCTATTTTCCACAAACTGTCCCCATTTTGTACTGTATATGTATTTCCTGATGGTGTTGATGGAGTCTCAGGAGTAGTAGTTCTCGGAATTGTTAACACTTGACCAATTCTTAAAACATCACTGGTTAAATTATTGGCTGCTCTTATGGCTGCTGCTGTGGTTCCAAATTGATTGGCTATTTTCCACAAGCTATCACCACTTTTTACGGTGTAGGTGTTACTTGTTCCTCCAAGCCCATATGTTTCTTTGATTCCTTCGATGACTGCGTCAACATATTTTTTATAATTTTGATTGACTCTATTAATATCACTAGCGTTATCAATGAATCCATATTCTACAATTACTGGGGTTGTATTGGCTGTGTCTCTCATCATAAAATAATAGTCTTTTGAGGGATTGCTTGGTAATCTTCTTTGGTAATATTTTCTAGTTATTTGTCCAGCATCTCCAATGTTTTCTAATATATTTTTGGCTAATGTGTCATTATTTCTTAAGGCATAGATCACTTCTGCGCCTTCGGCTCCTGATTGTTCACTGCCAGCTGCGTTAATATGATTGGAGATTACTAATACATCTGGTGTATTTCCATAGGCATTTTTTACTCTAGTTGTTCTTTCTGCTGGTGATAATGTTTCATCTCCAGTTCTCGTTAAAGTTACGGGAATCCCTAATTTTTGTAATTCATCATACATATATTGTGAGATTTTTAAGTTTAAATCTTTTTCCTGAAATCCATTTCCTACTGCACCTGGATCACTTCCTCCATGTGCAGGAATCGGAAAAGTCCAAATTTATTACTTTGTTTCTATTTTCTTTAATTCTTCTTTTTCTATTTCTTTTAATGATCGTTTTGGTGTTGGTAATTCTTCAGGCATCGTACCACCTAGATTCTTAATCGTATCTCTTACAGCTTTACCAACTTTATAATGAGTATTTGTAGCAACTTGTTCATTTGGTTCTTCTTGTTTTTCAAGTAATGCTTCTGTTTGAGTGATTCTAAATATATTAGCACCTAACTCAACACTACTCATATTATCAAGTATATCTTCTCTGTATCTTAATCCTTTTCTTTTCGCAATATCATTTGCCGTTTCACCATTATATAGTCCTTTATAACCTGCATTTGTAAATCTATCAAAGTTTTTTACACCTTTTTCTCTGGCAATTTTATAAAGTATTTTATTTCCGTCTTTTGTTTGCTTACGCCTATATAGTCTTTTTTCATCTTCAGTTAGTTTGCTATATTCTTCCTCGGACAACTCCATTTTTCGAGTTTGCACAGCGAAATAAGTTTGACCTAATGCTACTGCCTCAAATCTTGGATTAGCATTTTGAACGATTAAATAACAAGCATATCTACTTAACTTATAATCGATGATAGTCTTAGTAGAAACTCCTGTTTTTACAATTTTGGGGTAAACTCCAAAATTGGAATTTATAGAGTTATTACTTTGTGAACAAGCAATTTGTGCTTTCTCAATTACTGCTGCAAATAATCTCCATTCTTTATAACCAAGCATTGTTTGTAGCTCTCTCGCTAACCAATATTCATTGCCATATTCATTGATGTGTTTTATACTTTCAAAAGTACTTTCATTATATTCTGTTAATTGATTCATTTTTAACCTCCTGTTCTTTTGTATTCATTACTATAGAAAAAGTCCAAATTATCATTTAGTTATTAAAATTCAAAGTTCCATTCTATTTCAATATCTCGTGTTTTCGTTTCTTTATCATAAACTCCAACATAAACCTTATCAATAAATTCATCAACTATTACTTTATTTAGTTCTTTGATATGCTTGTATTTCTTTAGTATTTCATCTGCTTGTTTTCTTTCTTCTTTAACAACTTGGAGATTATTTATCTCACTATCAATCGTTTCAACTCTTTTTGTCATCGATTCAATTTCTCTTAAATAATCGCTAGACATCATACTAAACATATCTTCCGTAATAGTTCCTTTTACTTTATCCTCATAAAGACTTCTATAAAAGGTTTTATTATCTTCTATCTTTTTATTAAGGTTATGCTTTTCTTTTTCTAAAACTTTTATTATTTCACAATTACTTGTGTCAGTCAGATTTCTTCTGTTATAGAGTTCTTGTAAATTATTTTGATCGTAGTAGTTATCTAGTAAATCATTGATTGCATTTAGTAAAATAGTCTCTAATTCATCCATTCTAATTGCTTTGTTATTATCGCAAGTATGATATTTTTTAGCACCTTTGCATTGTAAATATGCTCTTTTACCTGTCTTTTCGCCTTTAACATTATACACATTTCTCATAAAAACCTTATCACATTCCATACAATACACTTTTCTACTTAGATAATGTATTTCTCCTGTTTTAATTGGTTCTTGATGTGTACCTAGTATCTTTTGCACTTTGTTCCATGTTTCCACATCAACAATAGGTTCATGTGAGTTTTCTATTCTACACCAATCTTTTTCTGCTACTTTTTTAAACTTATGAACTTTATAACCCATAGAAGTAATTTTGCCTTGGACTAAATTACCTATATAAAATTCATTTCGTAACATTTGTGCTATTGTATCAGGATTCCATCTTACATTTTTATAATCACAATTAGAACATACAAATTTACTACCTTTTTGTTTCTTATATACTGACCTCGGTGGAATATTGTTGTTATTTAGATATTCACATATTTTATGATATCCATTTCCCTCTGCATACATCTGAAATATCTTTTTGACAACTTCAGCTGCCACAGGATCAACAACTAATTTGTGTTTATCTTCTTCACTTCTATCATAACCATAAGGAGCAAAACTTCCCATAAATAAACCATCTTCTCGTTTATTCTTTAAAGACTTTTTAATATTTGTTGATAAATCATCTAAATACCATTCATTGATAAGTCCATTTATTTGTCTTGATTTCTTATTGGATTCAATACTTGTATCAGCATTATCAACAATACTTACAAATCTTACTCCCCATTCTATGAACTTGTTGTGTAAATATCTTTCAATGACTTCCATATCTCTTGAAAATCTTGATTGGCTTTTACATAAAACTAAATTGATTTTACCACTTTCACAATCTTTGATAAGTCTTTCAAAGTCAGGTCTATAAGTTCCTGCTCCTGAAAAGTCATCATCAGAATAAATATCTACAACATTCCATCCATTTTGATTAGCATATTTTAAACACATACTTCTTTGATTTACTATACTATCACTATCGTCATTTTTATTTAGCTTATCTCTATCTTCATCAGATAATCTACAATATACACCTACCTTTTCTATCATAGCCATTCCTCCAATACTGAAGAACAGCCATAAACATTTGTAAATACAAGTATATTATATCTCATATTTAAGATTCTTTAAATGCTAGTT
>CAJTLA010000015.1 GCA_910576985.1 uncultured Bacilli bacterium | reverse complement strand
GTTTTCAACAGCACAGAAGTTCAGTGCATCAGGAAATAGTTATGGAATAAGTACAAGTGCAGATGCACATATGATGAAGAATAGTGAATGGGGAGCAGTAGCATATCTATCACAAAGTAAATATGGAAAATACGGAAATAGTAGTTACAGTGGAGTAAATAAGGAAGTATATATAAATAATAACAGTGGATATACAACTGGGTGTAGTGCAGGAGTACCAAGTGCATCAAAAAGTTCTTCATGTGCATATACATATGAGAAGAGTCCAGGAGGAACAGGAGCTTCGACAACAGGAACAATATATGGAATATATGACATGAGTGGAGGAGCATTTGACTACGTAATGGGAGTGTATAATGGAACAATAAGTTTATCAGGATTTAGTAGTTTACCATCAAGTAAGTATTACGATAATTATACGAGTGATTCAGCAACAACAGCATGTAACTCAGGAATATGTTACGGACATGCGCTAAGTGAGACGAGTGGATGGTATTCCAATAACACCTACTTCGTCAGTTCGAGTTACCCGTGGTTCGATCGTGGCGGAGGTTTTGGCGATACGATGGGTGCAGGAGTGTTCAACTTCCACTACCGGGATGGTGGTGCGTACATCGACTACTCGTTCCGGGTGGTAGTGCTCGGGTGAAAGCCCAGAAGCAACATAACTGACCTTGTTAATTTTAGTGTACAACTTTTGTACACTTCTTTTTTTATCAAAAATACTTTTTTCTTTTTTTAGCACTCATATATTGACAATGCCAACATATAATGTTATACTGATAGCAGTGTTTGGATAAGAGTGCTAAAAAGAGGTGATTTATGATAAATGAGCGACAAACAGAATTATTAAAGCTGATTATCGAAGATTATATAAAAACAGCTCGTCCAGTAAGTTCAAAATCACTTTGTGAAATTATGAATTGCTCTAGTGCAACCATTAGAAATGAAATGGCTACATTAGAAGAAATTGGCTTCTTAGAAAAAACACATATTTCATCTGGACGTATTCCAAGTGAAAAAGGCTATCGTTATTATGTTGACTATATCATGAAACCAAGAGAAATGAATGGTGAAGATATGTTGAAATTGCAAACTATTTTTCAAAACAGCTCTCTTGCTTTAAATGATGCAATTCTTAGAAGTATGGAAATTATTTCAGAATTAACAAACTATACTTCCATTGTATTAGGTAGCTCATCGAAAGAAAATAGAATTACAAAAGTAGAAGTAATTCCTTTGAATGAATTTGGATTTATCGCAATTGTAGTAACAGATAAAGGACATGTAGAACACAGAAATATGAACTTACCAAACACCATTTCAGTAGAGGAAGTAAAACAAACAGTAGAACTTATCAACAAACTAATTATTGGAACTCCAATTGATGAAGTGAGCAGCAAACTAGAATTTGAAGTAAAACCTGTGATTGCTCGTTATGTAAAACAACATGAAGTACTTTACAACGCTTTTTACACTGCTTTTAGTGACTTTACAAAAGAAGCAAATGTCAAAGTAACAGGTGCGAAACATATTTTAATGCAACCAGAATTTGATAATGCTAATAAGATTAGAGAAATTATGAATAAATTTGAAGATCAAGAAATGATTAGTACAATCAAAGAAGAAGAGAATGGAATCAATATTTATATAGGAAGTGAAAATGAATTTGATGATGATGTTACTGTGATCAAAACCAAATATTCCTTAGGAGGAGAAGAAGGAACAATAGCTTTAATTGGACCAAAAAGAATGGAATATGATAGAGTAATTGCATTACTCGACTATATTAAACAAAACATAGGACTATAATAACTATCAAGGAGGTAGAAAATGAAAGAAAAAGAAAATGCCTGTCAATGTGAACAAGAGGAAACTTGCACTTGTGAAGATTGTAAATGTGAGCATGAGGAATCTTGTAACTGTGAAGAACAACCTCAAGAAGATCATTGTGAATGTTGTGGGGAACATAGCGAAATAGAAAAAGAAAAAAAGGGATTTAAAAAAAATAAAAAAGAGAAAAAATTAGAACAAGAAATAGAAAAACTAAAAGAAGAAAATAAAGAACTAGAAAATAAACTGCTAGTAAGCAAAGCAGATTTTATTAATTACCGAAAACGCAAAGACGAAGAAGTTAGTAAATTATTAAAATATGCAGGAGAAGATATGATCAAAGATATGCTTTCAACCATTGATAATTTTGAAAGAGCAATTGCCTTAGACGATGAAAATCTAGACGATGAGCTTTCAAAATTCTTAGAAGGCTTCAAAATGATTTATTGTAATTTAGTAAATGTTTTAGAAAAATATGAAATCAAAGCAATTGATGGAAATAATAAACCATTTGATCCAACATATCATCAAGCAGTGATGACAATCAAAGTAGAAAATATGGAACCAGGAATGATAGTAGAAGTATTGCAAAAAGGATACTTATTAAAAGATAGAGTGATTCGTCCAGCTATGGTAAAAGTGAGTGAATAAATGGATAGATGCTATTTCATAAATAAAGAAACATTCGAAATAGATAAAGAACATCCTGAATTTTTCACATGTGATCCACAAATCGCAAATGCAATATCGATATTAAATAAAAAAGGATATCAAACGATTGCCAGTTGTGAATCACATTACGAAATAAAAGAATATGATATATCCTATCCAAAAGAAAAAAGGATCACAGGAATATATATATTATTTCAAGAAAAATATCATTTTTTAACAATCCCACAAGGATTTGAAACAGAAGTAATAGAAGGAAAAACAAATTTATTTCATACAATATATTACTATCATGACAATGGAAAATATAAACATAGAAAAGAATTTGAAATAGAAAAAAAACAATATATCAATAAACTTACAGAATGGGCAAAAAACTTGCCAGAAAGAGAAAGGTGATAAATATGAGTAAAATTATAGGAATTGATTTAGGAACCACAAACAGTTGTGTTTGTGTATATGATGGGGGAGAAACAAAAGTAATCGCCAATCCAGAAGGATCTAGAACAACACCATCAGTAGTAGCTTTTAAAAAAGATGGAGAGAGAATTGTTGGAATTAAAGCGAAAAATCAAGCAATGACCAACCCAAATACAGTGTCATCCGCAAAAAGAAAAATGGGAACTGATCACAAATTTGAAATCGATGGAAAAAAATATACTCCACAAGAAATTAGTGCCATGGTACTAGAAGACCTTAAAAAAACAGCAGAAGCTTACTTAGGAGAAAAAGTAACCAAAGCTGTAATCACAGTGCCAGCTTACTTTAATGACGCACAACGTCAAGCAACCAAAGATGCAGGAAAAATTGCTGGACTAGAAGTAGAAAGAATTATCAATGAACCAACAGCAGCAGCACTTGCATATGGACTAGACAAACAAGAAAAATCAGAAATGATTTTAGTATTTGACCTAGGTGGAGGAACCTTCGATGTTTCGATTCTAGAAACAGGAGATGGAGTATTCGAAGTAAAATCAACAAGTGGAAATAACAACTTAGGTGGAGATGACTTTGATAACCGTGTCATGGATTACCTAGCAGATGAATTCAAAAAAGAAAATGGAATTGATTTACACAAAGATTCAATGGCAATGCAACGCTTAAAAGAAGCAGCAGAAAAAGCAAAAAAAGATTTAAGTGGAATGAGTTCTACAGAAATATCATTACCATTCTTATCACAAGGAGAAGATGGACCACTTCATTTGAACTTAAGTTTAACCAAAGCAAAATTTGAAGACTTGATTCGTGACCTAGTAGAATCAACAATGGAACCAGTTCGTAAAGCATTAAAAGATGCAGGATTGACTGCAAAAGATATTGATAAAGTATTATTAGTAGGTGGTTCAACTCGTATTCCAATGGTACAAGAACTAGTGAAAAAAGAATTAGGAAAAGAACCAAGTAAAGAAGTAAACCCAGACGAAGTAGTAGCAATGGGAGCAGCTATTCAAGGGGGCGTTTTAACAGGAGATGTAAATGACATTGTATTACTAGATGTAACACCACTTTCACTTGGAATTGAAACATTAGGAGGCGTATGTACTGTATTGATCCCAAGAAATACAACAATTCCAACTAGTAAATCACAAGTATTCTCAACTGCTGCAGACAACCAACCAGCTGTTGACATTCATATCCTACAAGGAGAAAGACCAATGGCAGCAGATAACAAAACACTTGGAAATTTCCAATTAACCAATATTCCAGCAGCACCAAGAGGAGTACCTCAAATCGAAGTGACATTTGATATAGATGCCAATGGTATTGTGAATGTAAAAGCCAAAGATTTGGGAACAAACAAAGAACAATCTATTACAATTACAGCTTCTACGAACCTAAGTGATGATGAAATCGATAAAATGGTAAAAGAAGCTGAAGCCAATCGTGAAGCTGACGAAAAAAGAAAAGAAGAAGCAGATTTACGAAACGAAGCAGAACAAATTATTTTCGCAACAGAAAAAGGACTAAAAGACCTTGGAGACAAAGTAAGCAAAGAAGACAAAGAGAAAGCAGAAAATGAAATGAAAGAACTAAAAGAAGCACTAGAAAAAGATGACTTAGAAGATATCAAGACAAAAAAAGACAAACTAAATGAAACTGCTATGGCTTTCGCAACAAAAGTATATGAAGAAGCAGCAAAACAAGCTCAAGAAAATCAAAATAATACTCAAGAAGAAACAACAGAAAAAAAAGATGACAATGTAGTAGATGCTGAATTTGAAGAAAAATAAGGAAGTTCTAGGAGACTAGAACTTTCTCTATATGATAGGAGAAATTATGGGAAAAATAGTAAAAACACGTGAAGAAATGAATGTGCAGTACCAATGGGATTTATCAAAAATGATAGAACAAAAGTCATTTGATGAATTATGTGAAGAAGTTTTAAAAACAACAGAAAAAATAAAATATATGCAAGGACACATTATGGACTCCAGTGCCTCATTATTGAATTACTTAAAAGCAAGTGACCAACTAGATCAAGCATTAGAGCAAAGCTATGTTTATGCTCATATGCTTTGTGATGAAGATACAACCAATACCCAAAACCAACAATTAAAAATGAAAACTGAAACATTAAATGATCAAGTAAATGAAGCATTATCATTTGTACGTCCAGAAATATTAAGTTGTTCTTATGAAACGGTATTGGGCTATATCAAAGAACAAAAAGAATTAGAAGAATATCGTTTTACTTTAGAATCACTATTTCGTTATCAAAAACATACACTAAGTAAAGAAGAAGAAGCCATTATCGCATCAGCTTCAAAAGCATTTGGAGTTAGTGATGAAATATTTTATAACTTAGATAATGCAGATATACAACTAGGAACTATTCAAGATGAAAACGGAGAAGAAGTAGAATTAACAAATAGTAATTATCATTATTACATGACTAGGTTGGATAGAAGAGTGCGAATGGATGCATTTCAAACAATGTATAAATATTTTAAAGGATTGAAAAATACAATGGCAGCAGCCTTAAAAGGACAAATCAAAGAAAACTTTTTTTACAGTAGTGTAAAGCAATATGAAAATCCATTAAAAATGAGTTTATTTCACGACCATATTGATGTATCTGTTTATCATAATCTAATTGAAATGGTACATCACCATTTAGACAGTATGTATGAATATATGTATTTACGTAAAAAAATATTAGGACTTGATGAACTACATATGTATGATATATATGTAGACTTGGTAAAAGAGAATCCTAAAGATATTCCATTTGAAGAAGGAAAACAAATTGTATTAAACGCATTAGAACCACTTGGAGAATCTTATATTCAAGATTTAAAAAAAGCATTTACAGAAAGATGGATTGATATATATCCAAACAAAGGAAAAAAATCAGGAGCTTATAGTTGGGGAACATATACTTCTAATCCATACTTACTATTAAACTATAATAACATGATAGATTCCGTCAGCACTATGGCACATGAATTAGGACATTCTATGCATTCCTATTATTCCAACAAAACACAAAATTTTTCAAATCATGGATATCCTATCTTTTTAGCGGAGATTGCTTCTACAGTAAATGAAGTATTATTAAATGATTATCTATATAGAAATGCTCAGACAAAAGACGAAAAAATTCTTTATTTAACAGAATTTTTGGACAAAGTTCGAACCACCATTTATCGTCAAACAATGTTTGCTGAATTTGAAATGAAAATGCACGATAAAGAACAACAAGAAATTCCATTAACAGAACAAGAATTCAGTACTACTTACTACGAATTAAATCAACTTTACTATGGAAAAGACGTAGTGAGTGATGATGAAATTAGATACGAATGGGCTAGAATCCCACATTTCTATTCTTCATTCTATGTATATAAATATGCAACAGGTTTATCCTGCGCAATCACATTTGCATTTGATATTCTAAATGAAGTAGAAGGCGCACAAGAAAGATATTTAGAATTTCTATCTAGTGGAGGAAGTAATTATCCATTAGAAATACTAAAACGTGCAGGAATTGATATGACTTCAAAGGAACCAATCGAAAAAGCTTTGTCTATTTTTGAACAAAAACTAGAAGAACTAAAAAAATTGTATGAGTAAATCATAACAATATCAGGGGAAATTCAATGAATCAAATACCTTAGATACAAAAGGTAAAAGATTAAATAGAAACCAATGAATAGAGGTATGAAAAGAAGAAGGAATCACAGATTAGAATATGGAATATTTACCAAAATAAGCAATCAAAATGCTTTAAACTATGGATATATAGATGAAAAACGATTAAAAGAAATATAAAAAAGGAAGTGAAGTAATATGAATAAAAGAGATTACTACGAAGTACTAGGTGTCAGCAAAACAGCAACAGATGCTGAAATTAAAAGTGCATTTAGAAAACTTGCTAAAAAATATCATCCAGATGTTTCAAAAGAACCAGATGCAGAAGCAAAATTCAAAGAAGCACAAGAAGCCTATGCAGTGTTAAGTGATTCTTCAAAAAGACAACAATACGACCAATATGGTCACGCTGCCTTTGAAGGAGCAGGAGCAGGTGGATTCGATTTTTCTGGATTTGATTTTTCAGATATTTTCAGTGATTTATTTGGAGGTGGATTTGGATTTGGAGGAAGAAACACTTCTAGAGCTAGAAAAGGATCTGACTCTTTAATTAGAATGAATTTAACCTTTGAAGAAGCTGTCTTTGGAACAAAAAAAACAATCAATTTAGATGTTGTAGAAGATTGTAAAGAATGTAGTGGAAAAGGAGGACATGGTGAAAAAACTTGTCCAACTTGTCATGGAAATGGAGAAGTCACTTCAGAACAAAGAACCATATTTGGAGCATTTATGACAAAATCAACTTGTCCAACATGTAAAGGACAAGGACGAAGCTATGAAACTACTTGTAGTACTTGTCGTGGAACAGGAAAACAAAAAAAGAATACTGATTTAGAAGTTACAATACCAGCAGGTGTAGATAACGGAAATCAATTAAGACTAGCAGGAAAAGGAAATGCAGGAGTAAATGGAGGACCAAATGGAGACGTTTACATCGAATTTAATGTAAAATCGCATCCAATATTTGAACGAGATGATGATAACATTTATTTAGAACTTCCAATAACGATTGCAGATGCTGTATTGGGCTGTAAAAAAGATGTACCAACCCTTTATGGAACTGTAAAATTAACAATATCTTCAGGTTGCATGACAGGGGACAAATATAGACTCAAAGGAAAAGGTGTAGAACACATCCATAGTAGTAGAAAAGGCGATATGTATGTCATCATAAAAGTAATCACACCAAAAAAACTTACCAAAGAACAAAAGAAATTATTTGAACAATTACAAAAAACAAACCTAGAAGAAGGAAATGAATTCAAAAAGATCAGTGAATACATTTGAAGAGTACTCAAAAAAATAAAAACATGGTGGAAGAAAAAATAAAACTTTATTGATTTTTTCTTTTTTTTTCTATATAATGATAATAGAAATGAGGGTTAATTATGGATGACATATTAGTAGGATCAGAAATGAAAATGAACCTAACAATTGAGAATATGGAAAAAAGATTTACAAATGTTCGTGCAGGAAGAGCCAATCCTGCGATTCTAGACAATGTAATAGTTTCTTATTATGGTAGTGAAACACCATTAAAACAATTAGCAACAATTTCAATTCCAGAAGCAAGACAACTAATGATTAAACCATTTGACCGTTCTTGCCTAGGCGCAATTGAAAAAGGCATTTATGAAGCAGATCTTGGATTAACACCAAACAATAATGGAGAAGTAATCATTTTAAACATTCCAGCACTAACAGAAGAAACCAGAAGAGATTATGTAAAACAAGTAAAAGGAATCGCAGAAGAAGCAAAAATCGCACTCCGAAATATTCGCCAAGACGCCAATAACGAATTAAAAAAATTAGAGATTCCAGAAGATGATAAAAAAGCTTATGGAGAAGACATACAAAAATTAATTCAAAAGTATAACCAAATCGTAGATGAAAAATTAAAAGAAAAAGAAACAGAACTCATGAGCGTATAAAACAATCCAAAAGATTGTTTTTTCATGTGTGCCGTGCATGGCATATATCTAGTTGGTGAAAGTCCAATACACGCGTAGGTATCGACGAAGTGTTAGGGAAGCACAAAGCATCAGTCGTGAGGCTTGGGGCTAAAGGAAGTGTGGAACAAAATCGAGGGCTAACGAACAGAAACTTATTACAAGGCTGCATAAACGGATAAGGTTGCATAACAAACTAAAGTCCAAAAGATACTCGTAACTTTATGTAGTAAAGTAAGTAGCTAATCGAGGAAAGATATATGTCTTACCGCGGGAGGTCTTGCAAACGATTAAGGAGAACCCTATTAAGAAAATCGGTCGAAAAAGGTTTATTGCAAGAAGTCAGCAGAGGTCGTAGTACTAAGAAATTAGGAAGGACTGAATAATTTGTAGTTCTAACTGCTAATACTGGAATAGATTAAATCAGAATAAATAAATAGGTAATAAATTGACGTATTCAAATAATAAATCCTATAAAAGATGATAATCTATGCACGATAATAGAAAGAGAGGAACAAGTATGGAACTTTTAGAAAAGATACTTTCTAAGCAAAATTTGAACATAGCTTACAAACAAGTCTATAAAAATAAAGGAGCAAGTGGAGTTGACGGTGTAACTGTTGATGAACTATTTTCTTATATAAAAGAGCATAAAGAAGAAATTATATGGAAAATAAGAAATAGGAAATATAAACCACTTCCTGTAAGAAGAGTTTATATACCAAAGGAAAATGGGAAACTAAGAAAATTAGGAATACCTAGTGTGATAGATAGAGTATTACAACAAGCAATAGTGCAAGTATTAGCTCCAATCTATGAAGAACAATTTTCTGATAGTTCATTTGGTTTTAGACCTAATAGGTGTGGTGAACAGGCAGTTATTAAAGCATTAGAGTGTTTTAATGATGGATATGACTGGATAGTAGATATTGATTTACAATCATTCTTTGATGAAGTCAATCAGGACAAATTAATGGCTATTATTCAAAGAACCATAAAAGATAATGATGTTATTTCACTAATAAGAAAATTCTTACAAAGTGGAGTAATGGAAAAAGGTATAATTCAAGAAACAAAGAAAGGAACACCTCAAGGAGGCAATTTATCTCCTTTATTATCTAACATTATGTTAAATGAATTAGACAAAGAACTAGAAAATAGAGGGCTTAACTTCGTTAGATATGCCGATGATTGTTTAATTATGGTAAAGTCAGAAAAAGCGGCAAATAGAATAATGGAAAGTATCACAACTTTTATAACAAAGAAATTGGGATTAAAAGTAAATCTAGAAAAGAGTAAAATAGCAAGACCAAATCAAATTAAATATTTGGGATTTGGATTTTATAAGAAAATTAATCAAAATATATGGAGACCAAAACCACACATTAAATCAGTACAAAAGTTCAAGACTAAACTACGCGATATACTTGTAAGAAGTAGAAGTATTAGTTTAGATGAGAGACTTCTTAAACTAAAACAATTAATATATGGTTGGGTAAACTACTTTAGAATTGCAGATATGAAAAATTTATTAGCAAAAGAAATTGACCCAAATATTCGTAGAAAACTGCGTGTAATTATATGGAAACAATGGAAAAAGATAAGAAAAAGGTACACCTGTCTTAGGAAGTTAGGAATAACTCATAGAGATGCTTATGTTACAGCAAACTCAAGAAGAGGTTACTATCATATAGCACACACAAGAGTACTTGAAACTGCAATTACTAAAGAAAGTTTAAATAAAAGAGGTCTAGTTAACTCACTAGACCATTATCTAAAAGTACATGTTATTACAAATTAAACCGCCGTATACCGAACGGTACGTACGGTGGTGTGAGAGGGAAAAGCATTCAATAATTATTGAAAAGTTTTCTCTACTCGATTGCGAAAAAAAATATTTTGCTGTAAAATAACACTAGAGAGGTCGTTGCTCATGAAGAAAAAAGGGTTTACATTAATAGAATTATTAGCAGTCATAATAGTGGTGAGTTTGATTGCAATAATCACAATCCCCATCCTATTAAATACAATTGAAAAAACAAAGAAAAACGCTTTTTTAAATAGTGCATATGGAATCATGAAAACAGCCGAAAATTACTATGCATCTTCACTAATCTCAGAAAAAGAGCCCAAACAACTTTTTACATTTCCAAATGATAAAACACTAATTTTTAATGGCGAAAAACCAAAAAGTGGATATGTAGAAATAAATGAAGAAGGAAGAATCGAATTACAACTATATAACGGAAAATGGTGTGCCTATAAAAGTTATTATGCCAATAGAATTCACTTAGAAGAGGGCATTTGTAAAGACTTTAAAGGAAGTATCACGGTTGATGAGGAAGAATCGACTTACTTTAAAGGAGAAATGATCGACATTTTAAAAGGAGTAACCGCTTATGACAACGAAGATCATATTGTAGAAAATAATATTGGTTATGAAGGAACTGTAGACCGAAAAACACCAGGAGATTACCACATCACTTACTACCTAAAAAATGACAAAAATGTCAAAGTAGAAAAAACATTTCATATTTTAGATGAACGATATCATGCCGATTTCGACTATACAGGAAAAGTTCAAAAATTTGAAGCCCTTTATGATGGACTTTATGAAATAGAACTGTGGGGAGCAGCAGGAGGAAGACTAGACAATACTCCTTATGGATATGGAGCTTACACCAAAGGTACAATCCATCTAAAAAAGGGAGACACATTTTATGTCTACATTGGAGAAAAAGGAAGCAACAATCGTAAAAACTCCTTTAATGGAGGTGGCTATGGAGGAAAAGGATCTACACTAGGATATTCAGGAGGAGGAGCGACAGATATTCGGCTTGTAAATGGCGATTGGGATAATCTAGAAAGCTTAAAATCAAGAGTGATGGTTGCAGGAGCTGGAGGAGGAGTTGCTCATATGGAGTATAATACCGCAGGTGGAAAAAGCTATGCGGGAACACTATCAGGATATAGTGGTGGTTACTATTATGGTCATCCTTATAACAACCAAGATGGAAAAGGTGGAACACAAAATTCAGGAGGGAACAAAGGAAATAATATTCACAATGGAACAGGAACCACCTATGATGGGAGCTTTGGAAAAGGTGGAAATAATGATTCTCAATCTTATGGCATCGGAGCAGGCGGAGGTGGCGGAGGCTACTATGGAGGAGGCGCAGGAGGCGCAACCCAAAATGGAGGCTCTGGTCAAGGAGGCGGGGGAGGTTCCTCATTTATATCTGGATATCCAGGCTGTAATGCCATTTATGAAGATGGAACCCATTCAAATCAACCAAACCATTATTCAGGTCTTATATTTAAAAACGCATCTATGAAAAGTGGAAATGAAGAAATGCCAAATCCAAGAGGAGAAGGCACTATGGAGGGAAATTCTGAACATGGATATGCCAGAATTACATTATTACATGATATTGAAGACCAAGCCATGATTTATCTATTAGGAGATAAACAAATCATTCAAAACAATGATACATTTGAAGATCCTGGATATGAAATTGTACTAGGCAACTCGCCAGTTGGGATAACGTATCATGTTGAAGTGAAAGATGAGACCCAAAACACACTTTGGAATATGCGCACCATAACATATCAACTTTATAACAATCAAAATCAATTAATAGAAACAAAAACCAGAAACGTATTACATATTTCAGATATCACATATAATTACACAGGTAACGATCAAACCTTTATAGTTCCATATGAAGGAATTTATCAAATAGAATTATGGGGAGCAGCAGGAGGAAGATCAGACAATACCCCTTATGGTTATGGAGCTTATACGAAAGGTACAATACATTTGAAAAAAGGAGACACATTTTATGTCTATGTTGGAGAAAAAGGAAGCAATAATCGTGAAAACTCCTTTAATGGAGGCGGATATGGAGGGAATGGTTCTATATTTGGCTATTCAGGTGGAGGAGCTACTGATATACGTCTGATAAAAGGCAATTGGGATAATTTAGAAAGTTTAAAATCTAGAATTATGGTTGCAGGAGGCGGAGGAGGTGTAGCACATGCTACCTATAATACAGCAGGAGGAAAAAGTTATGCAGGAGCATTATTAGGATATAGTGGTGGATATTATAGTGGACACTCCTATAACAATCAAGACGGAAAAGGTGGAACGCAGAATTCAGGAGGCGAAAAAGGAAACAATATTTTTGGAGGAACAGGAACCACCTATGCAGGAAGTTTTGGAAAAGGGGGAAATAATGATTCTATTTCAGCTGGAATAGGAGCAGGTGGTGGTGGCGGAGGCTACTATGGAGGAGGTGCAGGAGGTGCCACTCAATCAGGAGGTTCAGGTCAAGGAGGAGGCGGAGGGTCCTCATTTATATCTGGATATCCAGGCTGCAATGCGATCAATGAAGACGGAACTCATTTGAATCAACCAAACCATTATTCAGGTCTTATATTTAAAAATTCCTCTATGAAAAGCGGAAATGAAGAAATGCCAAATCCAAGAGGAACAGAAAACATCATTGGAAATATAGACCATGGATTTGCAAAAATAAAATTCCTATCATTCTAGAAAAATGTCAAATTATTGTTTAATGATTTACATTCAATAATAATATGCTATAATAGAACTATGAGGTGAAACCATGTTTCGAAAAGGCAATGATAAAGAACTAAATATGAAAAATGTGAATGAAACCATTTTACTTTCCAAAAAGATTTTACACATTTTGTATTTTTTGATTATTATAGCAGGTATCTGGGGTATTACAATGCTCGTAAAAGAATTGAAAATATTCGATTTTATTTTAGAAGTACTTGCAATTGTCGCACCACTTTTTGTTGGAATATTTATTGCTTGGCTATTCGATCCAGCTGTAAAGTGGCTCCAAAAAAGAGGAGTGAAACGAACAATTGGATCAGTCATTATGTATGTATTATTCTTAGGCTGCTTATTGATTGTCATTAGTTCTATTATTCCGCTATTGTCAGATCAAATTAACGATTTCGTACAAACATTACCAAGTGTTTTTGACTCAATGAAATCTTGGATTGATGACATATTTGATAAACTATCTTCCATTCAAGGATTTGATGCAGAATCATTTAAATCAGACTTATTTAAAAGGACAGAAGAAATAGGAACCAATTTGGCTTCCTCATTACCAACAATTACTGTCAGTATCGCAAAATCTATCTTTGGAGGATTAGGAGTATTCTTAGTGGGAATGATCATTGGCTTTTATTTATTGGTGGGATTTGATAATGTAAATGATACAATTATTACAATTTTTCCGAAAAAAATGCAAACAAACGCACAAGCATTAATTACCACAATTAATACCTCACTTAGAAAATTTGTACAAGGAGCCCTACTAGACGCTACATTTGTATTTATAATCACTTCAATAGGATTATGGCTTGTTGGATTAAAAGCCCCAATCTTGTTTGGACTCTTCTGTGGACTTACCAATGTCATTCCATATGCAGGACCATATATAGGCGGAGCACCAGCTGTAATTGTTGGATTCTCACAATCTCCTGCCATTGGGATTTTAGTATTGGTAGTAATCGCAGTCATTCAATTTTTAGAAGGAAACTTCATTCAACCACTGATTATGAGCAAAACAACCAAACTACATCCAGTAACCATCATGCTAGGACTTCTGGTATTTGGTCACTTCTGGGGAATATTTGGTATGTTAATATCCACACCAATTATCTCAGTAATAAAATCAATTATTATATTTTTTGATGAAAGATATGACATTTTAGACTTTAATTAAAGCAATGAAAAAGATTAGTACATTAGGACTGTTTTTGTAGAGAACTCATGGTTGGTGAAAATGAGCAAACAAATTAATGGAAGCTCCTTTAGAGTGTAAGTAAAACTTACCGGGGAAACTCCTCGTTAACAAAAAGAGAAGCAATTAGGATGGTACCACGGTTTTTCGTTCCTAGAAAAACACGTGGTTTTTCTTTATTTTGAAAGGATGGATAAAATGAATTTAAAAGAAAAACAACCAAAAATTTACATTATTTGTGGAAAGGCAAGACATGGAAAAGATACCATTGCAGAAATGATTCAAAAATATTATATAGAGAATAAACAAGAAGTATTAAACTTGCAGTACAGTTCTTATATCAAAGAATACGCAAAAAAAATAAGCAACTGGGATGGTAGTGAAGAAACAAAACCAAGAGAACTATTACAACAATTAGGAACAAATATTATTAGAGAAAAAATAGACGATTTATTTTTTGTGAAAAAATTAACAGATGACATTAAAGTATATTCTTTTTTCTTCGATGTCTTAGTGATATCAGATTCCAGATTTAAAGTAGAAGTAAATACAACAAGAGACAATTTCCAAAATGTAGTAGTGATACATGTAATTCGACCAGATTTTGACAATGGATTAACAGAAGAACAAAAAAGGCATCGTACAGAAGTAGACTTAGATGATTATGAAAATTATGATTATACCATTATCAATGATGGAAGTATTGAAGAATTAGAAAAAAAAGTAAAAGAAATTGTAGAAACGGAGATGAAAAAATGAAACCGCTAACAGGAAATGAAATGAGAGATTTATGGTTCAAATTTTGGAGTAGTAAAGGACATCAGATAATGACTAGTGCTTCACTAGTACCAAAAAATGATCCAACACTACTTTGGATTAATGCAGGCGTTACTCCGTTAAAAAAATATTTTGATGGAAGCATTGTTCCAGATAATAAACGTATTTGTAGCAGTCAAAAATGTATTCGAACCAATGACATTGAAAATGTAGGAAAAACAGCTAGACATCAAACATTTTTTGAAATGCTAGGAAATTTTTCGATTGGAGATTACTTTAAAGATGATGCCATTACATGGGCGTTTGAATTTCTAACAAGCCCAGAATGGTTAGGACTAGATAAAGAAAAACTATATATGACAATCTATCCAACCGATCAAGTTGCTTATGATAATTGGATAAAAGTTGGCGTAGACCCAACCCATATCATCAAATTAGAAGATAATTTTTGGGAAATTGGACCAGGACCAAGCGGCCCAGACAGTGAAATATTTTATGATCGTGGAGAAGCATATGACAAAGAAAATATTGGTATTCGATTATTAAAAGAAGACATTGAAAATGACCGTTACATTGAAATTTGGAATAATGTATTTAGTCAATACAATGCCAAAAGTGGAGTTCCAAGAGAGGAATATCCAGAACTTCCAAGTAAAAACATCGATACAGGAATGGGCTTAGAGCGAATTGTTTCTATTTTACAAGATGTACCTACAAACTTTGATACAGACTTATTCTTACCAATTATCAAAAAAATAGAAGAAATTAGTGGAAAAGAATACAAAGGAGAAATGGCATTTAAAGTAATTGCAGATCATATTCGTACCATTACATTCGCCCTTTCAGATGGCGCAAATTTTGGGAATACAGGAAGAGATTATGTACTTAGAAGATTACTTAGAAGAGCTGTAAGATATGGAAAAATATTAGAAATGGAAAAACCATTCTTAAAAGAGTTGGTCCCAGTTGTCATAGCAGTTATGGAACATGGATATCCTGAACTTAGAAATAGTGAACTTATGATTATGGAAAAAGTAAACAAAGAAGAAGAATTGTTTATGAAAACTTTATCTAAAGGTGAAAAAAGATTACAAGAATTATTTGCCTCAAATACCTCAAAAACCATTACAGGAGAAGATGCATTCAAGCTTTACGATACCTATGGATTTCCATTTGAATTAACTCTAGAATATGCAGAAGAAAAAGGCTTTACTGTATCAAAAGAAGAATTTGATACATTTATGAAAGCTCAAAAAGAGTTAGCACGTCAAAATAGAAGTAAAGAAAGTAGCATGAATGTTCAAAATGAGCAATTACTAAACTATAAAGAGCCTAGTCAATTTGTCGGATATGACTTATTAGAAATAGAAACCAATATTGCTGCCTTATTTGATGGAGAAAAATTTGTAGAAAATTTAGAAAATTCAGGGTATGTTGTTTTAAAAGAAACCCCATTTTATGCAGAAAGTGGAGGACAAATATCAGATATTGGAACCCTAACAATAGGAAACATAGTAGCAGAAGTAGAAGATTTATTTAAAGGACCAAATGGACAACACTTTCATCGTGTAAAATTTGATGGTACGTTACACTTAAATGACTTTGTAAAAGCAAGTGTCTTAGAATCATGGAGACATCAGGTAATGCGTAATCATAGTGCAGCCCATGTCTTACAAAAAGCACTACAAGAAGTATTAGGAGATAGTGTTCATCAAGCAGGAAGCTATATTGATGAAGAAAATACTCGTTTTGACTTTCACTATGAAGGAAAAATTACAAAAGAACAATTAATTGAAGTAGAAGAAAAAGTAAACGAACAAATTAAAACCAAAGTAGATACCAAAACAGAAATACTCACACTTGAAGAAGCCAAAAAAACTGGAGCAATGGCTTTATTTGATGAAAAATATGGAAATAAAGTAAGAGTTGTAACGATTGGAACTTCCAAAGAATTATGTGGCGGAACTCATGTTAAAAATATTGGAGAAATCGAACGATTTGCAATCGTTTTATTAGAATCAAAAGGAAGCAATGTTTATCGTATTGTGGGAGCAACTGGAGACAACATTGAATCAGAATTATTTAGTGCTATCAAACCATACAATGAAGAAATGAAAAAACTATTATTAAAAGCCAAAAAAATAATAGAAGAAGCAGCAAAGCAAGAAATTACTTTAGAATTCAACTTTGATATCAATCACGATGCACCACATACCTATAAAGATATCGTATTGAACTTAAAGGAAATGGAAACAATCAAAAGAAGTGTTTTAGAATTAGAAAAAAAATATGAAGAAGAAAAATCCAAAAAAGCACTTAGTAACTTAGACTTATTTTTAAACCAGAAACAAAAAATAGGAGAAATAGATACAATTATTATGAAAGTAGAAAACTATGATTTAAACATTTTAAAACAAATCATAGACGCTTTATTAAATCGCTTAGACAAAGGATTTATATTTATTGCCAACATCAATAATGGTAGTGCAAACTTTTTTGCCAAAGCACACCCTAACTTAAAAGATAAAGTTCATTGTGGAAATCTAGTAAAAGAAGCCGCTCAAAAATCAAATGGCTCTGGAGGAGGAAGTAATATGTTTGCCCAGGGGGGAGGAAAAACTTCTGAATTTGTAGATGAAATATTAGAAAATATAAAAAAGCAGATAAGAAATGATAAATAGAAAACCCATGATATACACTTAATGATACAAAAAGAAATAAGATAAAAAACTTATTTCTTTTTGTGTCTCTAAAAGAAGAATAAAAAAATTACAGTTAATATTGACACTTTAGAAATAGAGGAAAAAAATAAGTGAAAGGTTTCATCAAACTTGTTGATACAATCTAGTATTACTAATAAATAATATCAAAAATGATCATTTGGAATACCAATAAAGCTTTACAACAAAACTTTATCATTGCAATTTCCTTCCACTCATGATAAAATGAAAATGTATTCATAAAGTAGGTGATAGAATGGAAGAAACAAAAAATTATAATGGAGATGAATTTGAAAGCACATTGATTGAGCAAACCATTAGAGAAGTGGCTGACATTTTAGAAGAAAGAGGATATAATCCAATCAATCAAATTGTAGGATATTTAATGAGTGGTGACCCTGGATACATTTCTAGTCATAAAGAAGCTCGAAAAAAAATCATGCAATTTGATCAAGCAAAAATACTAGAAATCATGGTTAGAGCATTTTTGAAATAATGAGATATTTAGGACTCGACCTTGGAACAAGGACACTTGGAATTTCAATTTCAGATGTAACAGCTACAATAGCGAATTCATATAAAACAATTCGGTTTGAAGAAAATGATTATGATTCTTTAATACCCGAATTAAGAGACCTTGTAAACGAATATCAAATAAAAAAAATTGTTTTAGGATTTCCGAAAAATATGAATAACACAGTAGGCGAAAGAGGAATGACAACTTTATCATTCAAAGAAAAATTAGAACAAGAATTAAACTTAGAAGTGATAATGCAAGATGAGAGATTATCTACTGTAGAAGCAACACATTATATGATAGAAGCTGATCTATCTAGAAAAAAAAGAAAGAAAAAAATAGATAGTTTAGCTGCCAATATAATATTACAAACTTATCTAGATAAAATGAAAGGAAGAGATTTATGAAAGAAGAAAGAATGACATTTAAAGTATTTGATGAATCAGGAAAAGAAATTGAATGTGAAGTCTTATTTACATTTGAATCAGAAGAAACAAAAAAGAACTATATGGTTTATACAGACAATACAACTGACGAGGAAGGAAATACAAAAGTATATGCTTCTATTTATGACCCAAATGCTACAGAAACAAAATTGATACCAATAGAAACAGAAAAAGAATGGAAAATTATAGAAACGATTTTAGAAGAATTGCAAACAAAAGCAACAGAAAGTATGAATTCAAACGAGCAATAAAAGCTCGTTTTTGGTGTTATGGCAAAAAGAAGAGTTAAATCAAGTGTAAAAAAAGCATTATTTGGTTTTTTGGTGTTTGTAATTTTTGGAATAGTAATATTATTTTTTCTGTATCAATTAGGACTTAAACCAGTCGCTAAAACAAGTAATCCAATCGAATTTAAAGTTGCTAACGGAGAAACATACTTAACGATTGCAAAAAAATTAAAAAAACAAGAACTAATCAATTCAGAACTTGCTTATAAAATTTATGTGAAAATTCACAAACCAACAAATATAAAAGCAGGAACATTTTCATTAAACAAAAATATGGGAGTGAAAAACTTAATAGATGCCTTAAACGGTGAAAATCATTCATCAGATCAAGTGGTAAAAATCACATTTCCAGAAGGAAAAAATATGAGACAAATTGCTAAAATAATAGCCAATAAAACAAACAACACAGAAGAAGACTTATTTTCACTATTAAAGGACCAAACTTATTTAAAAGAACTAGTAAATAAATATTGGTTTTTAGATGAAAGCATACTAAATACAAAAATATATTATTCTTTAGAAGGTTATTTATTTCCAGATACTTATGAATTTCAGAATACAAATGTCACAACAAAAGAAATTGTAGAGACAATGTTAACCCATATGGGAAAAAAATTAGAAGCGTATCAATCTGATATTAAATCCAGTTCCTATTCATTACATCAGATGATTACATTAGCTTCCATTGTAGAATTAGAAGCCTCTAATAGTAATGAACGGGCAGGCGTGGCAGGAGTGTTCTACAATCGTTTGACAGCAGGTTGGCCATTAGGAAGTGATGTCACAACTTATTACGCATCTAAAGTAGACTTAAGTGAGAGAGATTTATATCAAAGTGAATTAAACGACTATAATGACTATAATACAAGAAGTAGTAAAATGGCTGGGAAATTACCAATTGGACCTATTTGTAACCCAGGTTTAGATTCCCTGATCGCAGCAATAGAACCAACAAGTCATAAATATTATTACTTTGTAGCAGATAAAAATAAACAAACCTATTTTAGTAAAACGGATGCAGAACATGTAAAAACAGTAGAAAAATTAAAAAAAGATGGTTTATGGTACGAATATTAATTGAAGAAATAGAAGCCTATGCAAAAGAACATAAAGTCCCAATTATGTTACCAGATGGAATTTCATATTTAGAACAGTACATAAAAAAACATCATGTAAAAAAAATATTAGAAATTGGGACTGCAATTGGATATTCTGCAATCCGTATGGCCAGTGTCAGCGAAGACATTGAAATCATAACAATTGAAAGAGATGAAGAACGTTATTTAAAAGCAATAGAGAATATCAAAATCTCTGGATATCAGAATCGAATTCATGTGAACTTATGTGATGCAATGAATTTCGAAATAGAAGAACAATTTGATCTGATTTTTATCGATGCAGCCAAAAGTGGGTACATTAAATTTTTTGAAAAGTTCGATCAAAATTTAAAACAAGGAGGAACCATAATCTCAGACAACTTAAACTTTCATGGATTCACAAAAATGGAAACACGTATTGAAAGTAAAAACTTAAGGCAAATGGTAAACAAAATTAGGAATTATATTCAATTTTTAGAAAATAATAAAAACTATCAAACAACATTTCTAGAAATAGGAGATGGAATTGGAGTTAGTGTGAAATTATAAGGTGGTGAGTACATGGAAAAGACAGTGTACATTGGAGAAAAAAATGGAAGATATTATTTAGAAATTGTAGGAAAAGATCGTGATGGTGTTTCTTATAGAAAAAGAACAAATGATCCCAAAAAAATTCATTCTTTTATTGATGAAGAAGGAAAACAATTTTTGGATGGGAAAATCAAAGAAGATGATCTTATACTTTATACTACAAATAAAATTCGTTTGGTGTTAAGGAAATATCAAAACTTACAACAACAAGCACCATTTAGAAAAATTTTTAGGCGACTAAAAAATACACCATTTTTACCAAAAAATATAGCATCTGGACGACACTCAAATATTATTCAAATACTAGGATTAAAATTACATTATGTAAATAAAACAAAATTAGCAGCTCTAGCACTTTCTGGAATTGTATTTACAACAGGAGTATCATTTACAGTCCCACAAAATTCAGAATATAATGCAGAACCAGAATCACAAGCAATAGAACAATTATTAGAAGAAGTGGCTCAAAATGATGAAGAACAATTATTAGAAATAATGGACATTGATTATAGATTGCAACAAACAATGAAAATGAAAGAGCAATATCAAGAATATGACAATTCAAAAATCATGTTAGGATTAAAAATAGATGAAAACCGAATAAGAGAAATTTTAGAAAGCGATAGAGGAAAAATAATATTTTCAATTAGCAAAACCTATGGAATAGATCCTTATCTCTTATTAGCAAAAGGACTAGCAGAATCAAACTTAGAACATGAAGCCTGTTGCCCAGGAGGACTCTATTATAACGGATATGGAGTAGGAGCTTGGCAATTAGAATCACCAAGTGGAGAAATAGTAAGTGCTTGGAATTATGACACAGGAAAAGAAGAAAGCCTTGCTATTACTATAGAAAATGCGATTGATTTTCAAAAAAATGGACAAGCAGCAGCAATGAATTTACAAAATCGTTTGAACTTGTATCATGGAAATATCTATTTAGCACTACAATCTTATAACTATGGATCTGCAATGATGAATGTAGTAATTCATGATTACGCCCAAAAAATGGGAGTAACAGAAGAAGAGATCAAAAATAATATCAATGATTTAGGATGGCTAGAAATTGTACATGATGTCCATGAAAATCCAAATAACTATTATTATCGCGCAGTGATTGGAAGTAAAGAAAAAGACCCAGTGGTAATCGCACAAGCAAAAAAAGATTATGTGTGGAAAAATGGAACATATGGAAATGATCACTATATTGCAGATGTATTAGCGCATTATGTAGGGGTAAAAAGTCAAAATAAAAACCTAAATGGAACCAGTTCTATTATTGATTTTTATAGTAATGAAGTAATAGAATTAGCCGCAGAACAAACCAATAAAGTAAGTAGCATTTCAATGCCTTCTATATTTTAAAAAAATCTAGTTTTCACTAGATTAAATATCATTGTTTTTCAAAAACTCACGGAGCATTTTAGTCAGTGCTCTTTTTTCAATTCTAGAAACATAACTTCTAGAAATTCCTAATTTTTTGGCAATTTCCTTTTGAGTAATAGAATCCTCATCATTTAAACCATATCTTTGTGTAATGATTTCTTTTTCCCTAGGTGTTAAAACTTTAAAATACTTTTGTAACGATTGTAAATTATCCTTTAAATGTAAATCAAGAGCAAAATCTGGTTTTGGAGACTTTAAAATATCTAAAAAAGTAATTTCATTTCCTTCTTTATCAAAACCAACAGAATCATTAATGCTAATATTTTTATTGTTTTTTTTATCACTTCTAAAATGCATCAAAATTTCATTCTCGATACATCGAGCACAATAAGTAGTAATTCTAGTTCCATGCTTATAAGAATAACTATCCACACCTTTAATTAGTCCAATGGTACCAATACTAATTAAATCATCCACATCTTCATTTCTATGATCATATTTTTTTACAATATGAGCAACCAAACGAAGATTATGTTCAATCAACTTATTACGAGCATCGACATCACCCATTTTTGCCTTTTCTACACAAGCATCTTCTTCTTCTTTAGAAAGGGGATCGGGGAACACATTATTAGAATAAGCAGCCGTAAAAATAGAAAAATTTTGAAATAATTTCTTTAAAAAATCTAACATCAAATCACTCCTAATAACAGTATATGGGAATGTTGATGATAGATACTAAAAAAAATTCTATTAGAGATACATTTTTTAGATACTTGACAATACAAGGTAGTTGGTATACAATGTTAGTGAGGTGAGATATGAACACACAATTTAAAAAAGGAGTATTAGAATTAATTGTTTTACTATCAATCAGTAAAAAAGACAAATATGGATATGAACTAATATTAGAAGTTTGTAAAGTTGTCGATGTCAATGATGGAACGATTTATCCATTATTAAAACGTCTCACAAACGAAGGATACTTTGAAACCTATTTGGTCGAATCAACAGAAGGACCATCAAGAAAATACTATAAAATCACAGTTCTGGGGAAAAAAAGATTAGAAGAATTAATCAGCAGTTGGACTACATTTGCAACCGCTGTAAGCACGTTTATAAAGGAGAGTAAATAATATGAATAAAAAGAAATTTTTAAAACTATTAGAAGAAAAACTGAACATATTAAGTGAAGAGGAAAGAAAAGACATCATCAATGAATATAAAGATACCATAGAAGAAAAAGTAAGACATGGAAGTAGTGAAGAAGAAGCAGTAGCTGATTTTGGAAGCTTAGAAGAATTATCGAGAGAAATATTAAAAGCCTATAAAATTAATCCCGATTATTCTAAAAAAGAAGAAAACGATTTTAAAGAAATCGTGAACGAAGGAGAAAACTTGATAAAAAAAGGTGCAGAAAAACTTTCACGGTGGACGAAAGAAACAGTAGAAGATTTTAAAAATAGTAATCACAATTGGACTTTAGAAACCGTTTTTGAAATTATTATTAAAGCCATTATCATGTTAATCGCATTAGGGATTTTAAGAATTCCATTTTACTTTATTGAATATCTAGGAACAGGTATATTTGAAATGGCCTTTTCTCCAGTAGATATCGTTTTAAGAGTAATTTGGAGATTTATTATTAGCTTCATTTATTTCTTAACTTGTATTGTCATTGCTATGATTGTATTTAGACCATATTTTTCTTCTAACACAAAAAATGTAAAAAAAAAATAAATCAGCAAAATAATAAAAAACAAGAACAAACAAAGGAAATACAACCAGTAAAAAGCAATGTTATTTTAGAAATAATAAAAGCTTTTGTATTTGTATTTACTGCGTTTCCACTTTATTTTATTGATTTTGGTTGCTATATTGCAGTAGGAATATGTATTTTCTTATTGATACAAGGTCTACCTATGATAGGAGGATTACTAATTACATTATCACTCTCTATTTTCTTTACTTTTTTAACCAACTTAATATATCAACTATTGTATGGGAAAAAGAGAATATATTGTTATTCATTAATTATAAGTGCTATTTTATTTGTATCAGGATGTTTCTTTACCATCAGCACCATTGCGAAATTTGAGATTTATAATGACCTTCCAGATGAAACTTTTCAATCAAAACAAATAATACTTCAAGAAAAATTAATTGAGGATAACTTTTCAATTCCTTATTGGTATTACACCAAAAAAGAAGATAACAAATTAGAAGATGGAAACATTGAAATTATCATTGATTACTATCCAGATTTTATCAAAGGAATACAAAATAATACAACAAATGAAAATGGAAAACAATATCTACATATCAAAAAAAATTACGAAAATATCAGTAAACAAACGAGAAAAAAAATATATCATATGATTATAGATGAACTAAAAGAATACCATTTTTATGAATATTCTGTTCTGAACGATTTAAGAATCACGGTAAAAGCAAACCATAATACAATTGAAAAAATAAAATAAAAGTGAATTTTTTTCACTTTTTTTTAGGTCCCATAGATACTTTTGTTGAATAATATTAGTGAGGTGAGAAAATGAAAAAAATAATATTGATACTATTACTCATTCCAATAGTAGAAGCAAAAGCTTATTATACAGATTATACAGAATGGGAAAAAGTCAAACAACTACCCAATATGGCACAAGATCTAATAGAAACAAAAGAGATAAAATCTTATTTATGGTATAAAAAAGAAAAAATAGGAAAATATTTTAGTCAGACAGAAAACCATGGTGATTATATAAAAACCCCTTTTTGGACCTATTCAGATTGGTCTAACTGGAGTTTAGAAAAACCAAAAGAAGGAGAAATAGAAATAAGAAAACGCTATCATTATCAAACAGTAAAACCAATTTTGTGGATTCGTTTATCAAACATCAAAACAGAGGAACTAAAATTTACAACAATCAAAATTTATAATGGGGACAAGCAAATTTCATTTCAAATTCATCAACAAAAAGAACAAGTTCTATTTGAATTATCCGAGCCCTGTAATTTTGACGAATTAGAAATTTCGTTTACTATGATTGAATTGAGTAACAATGAAAAATCATTTAAAATAGAATGGTTATATAACTTAAACCTTCCTAGCTGTATGGAAACAACAACCCGATATTGGTTTCAAGGAGCATGGGATGTAAATTATCGTTATCGCAATCTAATGCCCAATCAAATAATATGGGAAGACATAAAAACGACATTAGAAAAAGTAGAAGAAAATCCCCATACCAAAGTATCAATAGAAACACAATATCGAAATCGAAGTCGTCTGCAATACTACGAAAAAGAAATTAGAATATATGACAAAGAATATCATACAACCATGCCTACAGATTACCCATTTAAAGATCTAGAAAGTGAAAAAAAGCAATTATACATTAGGACTAGAAAAAAAGTAGACAGTATAGAAAAAACAACATATGAAACAAATTTTATTCCTGAGCCAATCAAAAACGCAAAAACATTATCCAAAACAATGCCACCAAAAGAAGAATTCAATCAAGAATGGAAAAACGCGATGATTGCTTCCATTCAAAATGACCAAAGTAATGAACGAGAAAAAAACAACCATAGAAACTTAAAAAAAGGATCATTTTCATTTTTTTCATTTACCATTTTCCTAATCGGAATTATAGTTGGAAAATTTTCAAAAGTTAAAAAAGATTTCTAGTTTTGTCGAATGAATAGTCAAAGACATTTCTTCATGATAAAGTAACAATGTGAGGTGATAATATGTTAGAAATTAATATGGAATGTAGAAAAGGAATACTTTTTATTCGACTTGGTGGAGAACTGACAAAAGAAACAGTAGGAAAACTAAATGAGGAAGTAACTGAATTGGTTAAAGAAGCAGGAATTAGAAATATTGTATTTAATGTAGAAAACCTAATTTCAATTGATATGAAAGGAATTAGTACATTATTTTACAACTATGAATTGTGTAAAAATAACAAAGGAAAAAGTATGTTGTGTGGTATAGAAAAAACGGCCGTAAAACAAAAAATCGTCAACAGTAGATTACTCAAATATATGAATGAAACAAACGATGAATTAAGTGCACTTCATGTGTTTGGAACATAAAGGAGAAAACGATGACAACTGAAATGACTTCATTAATTATGGAAAATCAAAATTTAATTTATTCAGTTGCAAATCAATTTGGAAAACAAGAATTAGTAGAAGACTTATTCCAAGTAGGTTGCCTTGGAATCATAAGTGCTTATAAAAATTATGATCCATCTTATCAAGTAAAATTTTCTACATATGCTTATCCTTATATTGTAGGAGAAATGAGACGACTCATAAGAGAAAATAAGGGCATTAAAGTGAGTCGAGAACTACTCAAACTACAATTAAAAATTGAAAAAGCAAACATACTATTATCTCAACGATTAATGAGAGTTCCAACAAGTAGGGAACTATCAGAGTTTTTAGGAATTGAAGAATATTTGATCAGCCAAGCGATTCATGCGAAAGATGCAATTAGAAGTATTGACGAACCACTGCACAGTGAAAATTCATTAACATTAGAAGAAATAACAGAAAAAAAAGAAAGAGTAGATCTAAATACATTGATTGCACTTAGAGAAGAAATTGCTAGATTAGATCCTGCTGAAAAAACACTGATTCAAAAACGATACATGGAAGATCAAACACAGTCAGAAACAGCTGAAGTATTAGGAATGAGTCAAGTGCAAGTTTCTAGAAAAGAGCAAAAAGTATTAACAAAATTGAATCGTAGATTGGCAGCTTAAAGACTATTGATGAAAATCAATGGTTTTTTTGTATAAAAATGGGAAGAAATACCATAATAAGTTTAGGAGGGATGCATGTGGAGAAAAGTAAATACAAAGATTTAGTAGCAAAACACACACCAAAAGAAAACCGAATTTATAATGGAATGGTCGCATTTTTAATTGGAGGAATGATGGGAGTATTAGGAGAATTATTAAGGCAAGTTTATGCTTATTATTTAGACATTCCTACCTCAGAAGCAACGATGTTTATGATTATTACACTTATTTTTATTGGTTGTCTATTTACTTGTTTTGGCTTTTTTGACAAATGGGTAAATTTCGCAAAATGTGGATTAATTGTACCAATCACAGGTTTCGCACACGCAATGATGAGTGCCGCACTAGAGTATCGAAAAGAAGGACTCGTAACAGGAATTGGCGCAAATATGTTTAAACTAGCAGGATCAGTAATCATATTTGGAGTAGTAAGTGCTTATACATTTGGCCTAATACGATTACTTTTAGGAGGTGTCGCATGACCATAAAATATAATAATGTTTATTTAAATGCGACTGGAACAGTAGCAGGTCCATACGAGCAAAAAGGTCCTCTTAAAAATTACTATGATGGAACATATGACGACTTTTATATAGATATGGATACATTTGAGCAGGCAGAAAGTAAAATGATTGAAGATAGTATTGATATTTTACTTGCTAAAATAGGAAAAACAAGATTTGATATTGATTTATTTTTATCAGGTGATTTATTAAATCAAATTGCATCTTCAGGTTATGCAGCCAGTAGATTAGGAATTCCATTTATGGGAATTTATAATGCTTGTGCTACAAGTGTAGAAGGATTGATATTGGGCGCAAATATGGTAGAAGCCAAACAAATAAAAAATTGTATTTGTTCTGCGAGTTCTCATAATAATGCAGCAGAAAAACAATTTAGATATCCAGTAGAATATGGAGGACCAAAGCCAAAAACAGCAACATTTACAACAACAGGAGGAGCAAGTGCTTACCTTTCATCAAACAAAGAAGGTATTAAAATAGAAAGTGCTACTGTAGGAACAGTAGTAGATTTAGGCATCAAAGATGCGTACCACATGGGAGCAGTTATGGCTCCAGCAGCAGCAGACACAATTATGAAGCATTTAAGAGATACCAAAAGAGAAATTGGATATTATGACTTAATTTTAACAGGAGATTTAGGTGTATATGGAAGAGATATCTTAAAAGATTATATGAAAACAGAATATGGAATGGATTTAAAAAACTATAATGATACAGCCTGTATGATCTATGATAGAGAAAAACAACCAGTGTATGCAGGCGGAAGTGGACCAGCTTGTGCACCACTTGTGACATATAGTTATATTATTAGTAAAATGAAAAAGAAAGAATATGGAAGAGTATTGTTAGTTGCAACAGGAGCACTACATTCTCCAACAATGGTGAATCAAAAATTATCCATTCCAGCAATCGCTCATGCAATTAGTTTGGAGGTGATTTCTGAATGATATATGTAAATGCGTTCTTATTTTGTGGTATTATTTGTTTAATTGGACAAATGATACTAGACAATACCAAACTTACTCCAGGCCATGTAACAACGATTTTTGTAGTAGTAGGAGCATTCCTAGACACATTTAGCCTTTATGATAAAATCATATTATGGGCAGGAGGAGGAGCACTCGTTCCGATTACAAGTTTTGGGCATTTACTTTCCCACGGAGCGATGGATATGGCACTAGATCAAGGAATGATGGGACTGGTAATGGGAATGTTTAATTTAACAGCTTCAGGAATTACTTCAGCAATTGTATTTTCATTCTTTTTATCACTTATTTTTAAGCCAAAAGATTAATAGGGAAACCTATTTTTTTTAGAAACCAAATAGTTACAAAACGACAAAGTTAGATATAAAAAAGTTATACTATATTTATAGAATAGATTTCAGAAATTGTTTTTTTGAAGTTAAGAGAGGAAGAGGAATATGGCATTAACAAATAGTAACCTAGGGGGGGCATAAGGAATAAAGCCTTTACTCTAATAGAACTTTTATCAGTCATTATCATAATAGGAGTGATCGCTTTGATAGTTGCTCCTATCATATTAAATGTGATTGGAAAATCAAAGAAAGCAGCATTTGAACGCAGTATTGATGGAATTATAGAAGCAGTAAGAATAGATTTATCAGATGATGATTAGATCGGAAGAGCACACGTC